>CAXBRX010000131.1:0-8629 GCA_963977835.1 uncultured Derxia sp. | reverse complement strand
GCGTGATCGCCTTGCCCGAGATCGACGCCGGCAATCGCGTGGCCCTCGCATTCAAAGGCCCGCCGATCGACATCGCCTATGCCGATCTGTACGCGCGTGCCAAGGTCATCGAAGCCCAAACCGGCTTGCCGGCGCGGCGGTGGGTCGATGGGCTCAAGAAGGTGGCGGGCGAAGCGAACCATTTGCCGGCTCAGCAGCGTTTTCAGCGATGAACTTCAAGCGGTCTCGTCGCGCGCTTGTCGTTGAGATGTACGGACAAACGGCGTACAATTGTGCATCCGAGCCGAAACCGATCGCAAGCGAGGCCGCCCATGCTGGATACACCTGAAACCCACGACAAGCCGCGCAATGCGCGCCTGGAAGCGCGCGTCTCGAGCGACCAGAAGGACTTTTTTCAACGAGCCGCCGCGCTGACCGGCCGCACCTTGAGCGAACTCGTCATCGACAGCACCCAGGAGGCCGCCGCGAAGATCGTGCAGGAGCACGAACTCATCTTGCTGTCCCGGGAAGAACAGATCGCTTTCGTCAGCGCTTTGCTTGCGCCTTCCGTGCCGGGCGCGCGACTCAAAAAGGCCGTGCAGCGCTACCGTCAGAAGGCGGGGCTGTGATTGGCGCTCACGCTTGTTCCGGCGTGCATCAACCCGCTTGCAAAGGCGCACGACCGCAAGTCCTTCGACTGCGGTCATGAAGACCTGAATCGCTATCTGCGCGAGCAGGCACGGCAAGACGCCGACAAGCGCGTTGCCGCGCCTTTCGTTTTCACTCAGCCGGGCAGTCAGGCGGTGCTCGGTTTCTACACGTTGTCGGCTTCGATCATTCCGGTGGATGAATTGCCGCCGGATCTGATGAAGCGGCTGCCGCGCTACGGGCAACTGCCGGTCACGCTGCTCGGCAGGCTGGCGGTGGACCGTTCTGTCGGTGGCCAGGGCGTGGGAGAGTTTCTGCTCGTGGATGCCTTGCGCCGCAGCCTCGAAGCCGCGCAGCAGATCGCGGCGATGGCGGTGATCGTGGACGCGAAGGACGCACGCGCCGAAAGCTTCTACCGTCATTTCGACTTCCTGCCGTTCCAGCAAACCCCGCTGCGTTTGTTTCTGCCGATGGGGCAGATCGCGAAACTGTTTTCGGACTGAGTGCAAGGCAGGAGAACCAAGCGCGGTGCACGGTTCTTTCATGCAAATGGCAATGGAACGACACCATCGACCTTGTCACCGCTGTAAAGCGGCGTGATCGCGGTGGGCTGGACTAGAATCGTCGGCATTGCCCACACAGCGTAGAGCCGCCGCGATGAGTGCACAGCCGACCCCGATCAGCACTGCCGTTCGCGCGGCATCGTTTGCCGCCCAGCAGCAAGGGCAACGCCTGACTTTGCAGCCCGTGCTCGAGGCCTTGCTCGCCGATGGCTGGATCGCGCCGGCCGACATCGACCAGGCGGTGCGCTATGTGCGCATGGCCGACCGCAGCATGCATCCGCTGGTGGCGGTGGCCGAAGCCAAGCTGAGGGCGACCGGCGGCCCGCGCATGGGCACCGGGTTGTCGCTCGAAGTGCTGACCGACTGGCTCGCGAGCAAGGTCGGCTTGCCCTACCAGCACATCGATCCGTTGCGCATCGATTTCAACAAGGTCGGCGATGTCGTGACCTCGACCTACGCCTCGCGCTATTCGATCCTGCCGATCGAGGTGCGCCCCAACGAAGTCGTGGTCGCGACCTGCGAGCCCTTCATCACCGATTGGGTCGGCGAGGTCGCGCAGATCATGCGGCGCGGCGTCAAACGCGTGGTCGCCAATCCCAACGACATCGCGCGCTACATCGTCGAGTTCTACAACCTCGCGCGCTCGGTCAAGAGCGCGGCCAAGCGCGGCGGTGCGGCCGAGCAGCAGAAGTTCGAGCAACTTGTCCAGATGGGCAATGCGCTCGCGACGCAAGGCACGGTCGATCAGAACGATGCGCATGTGGTGCAGATCGTCGACTGGCTCTGGCAATACGCGTTCGACCAGCGTGCGAGCGACATCCATCTCGAACCCAAGCGCGACATCGGCCTGGTGCGGTTTCGCATCGACGGTGTGCTGCATCAGGTTTATCAGGTGCCGGCCACCGTCATGGCGGCGATGGTGGCGCGGGTCAAGTTGCTGGGGCGCATGGATGTGGTCGAGAAGCGCCGTCCGCTCGACGGCCGCATCAAGACCAAGAACGCCGATGGCGACGAGGTCGAACTGCGTTTGTCCACCTTGCCGACCGCTTTCGGCGAAAAGCTCGTGATGCGCATCTTCGATCCCGAGGTCATCGTGCGCGATTTTGCGCAACTGGGCTTCAGCGCCGACGACAGCGCCAAATGGCAATCGATGACGTCCAAGCCGCACGGCATCATCCTGGTGACGGGGCCGACCGGTTCGGGCAAGACCACCACGCTGTATTCCACGCTCAAGACGCTCGCGACCGACGAAGTCAATGTCTGCACCGTCGAAGATCCGATCGAAATGGTCGAACCGGCGTTCAACCAGATGCAAGTCCAGCACGGCATCGACCTGAGCTTCGCCGACGGCGTGCGCGCCCTGATGCGCCAAGACCCCGACATCATCATGATCGGCGAAATCCGCGACCTCGAAACCGCCGAGACCGCGATCCAGGCCTCGCTCACCGGCCACCTGGTGTTGAGCACCCTGCATACCAACGATGCGCCGAGTGCGATCTCGCGCATGCTCGAACTCGGCGTGCCGCCGTATCTGCTCAACGCCACGGTGCTGGGCGTGCTCGCGCAGCGCCTGGTGCGCACCTTGTGCCCGCATTGCCGCGCCGAGGCCGATCCGATCTCACCCGAAGTCTGGAACGGACTGCTCGCGCCGTTTCGCGCCGATCCGCCCAAAACGGTGTACCGCGCGGTCGGCTGCCTCGAATGCCGCATGACGGGTTACCGCGGCCGCACCGGCATCTACGAAACGCTGCTCATGTCCGAGGAATTGCGGACCATGGTCCATCAATCGCCCGACATCGACGCGGTGCGCAAACTGGCGATCAAGCAAGGCATGCGGTCTTTGCGCCTGTCGGGGGCGATGAAGGTCGCGCAAGGCGTCACCACGATCGAGGAAGTGCTCAAGGTCGCGCCGCCCGCCCATGCGGCTTAAGACAGCCTCAGCTTTCGCCGTTGGCGCTGGCACAAGGCCCGCCCCCGCACAGCGCCGTGCGACATTTGTCCGCAAACCTGCGCAATGTCCCGCACTCAGGGCTATACATTCCGGGGCTCGGCACGCGATGATGTGACACGAAGCCGTCACTCCATTTACTGCCTTCCATGTCGACGCCTGGCCAACGCACCTATTCCGTGGACCTCATCGGATTCTCGACGGCGGACCGTACCGTATTCGCCTCGACTTTCGCGTTGTCGCAGCGTCGTCCGATCCGCTATCTGCATCACCTCGAATCGGCGACGCGCCCCGATCTGTATCTGGTCGACGCCGACGATCTCAAGGCGATGGTCGAATTCGCCGCGCGTTCGCCCGATGCGATGCATCCGGCCATCCTGATCGGTGCCGATACCCATGGCACGCAATGGCCGTGCGTGGCGCGCCCGATCCGTTGGATGAAGCTGTTCGAATTGCTCGACCGTTCGGTCGAACTGGCCGAGCAGGCACGCCGGACCGTGCCCAGCCATGTCGCGCGCAATCAATGGCCTTTCGTCGACCGGCGCAGCCGCCCGCGTCTGGACGTCGATCTCGATGTCGCCGATTACACGCCGATGCGCGCCAGCCTGAACTCGACCTCGGCCGGCGTGCTGGGCGCGGTCATGACCGTTCCGGCTGCGGCCGGCGATGAAGTGCACGACGTGTCCGCGCAGGTGACGCCGGATCCGCTCGGGCAGCGCCGCGTGTTGCTCGCCGATGCGGACGGCGATCTGTCCGCCGAAATCGAGCGCCTGTGCGCGGGGCGGGCGATCGTGGTCGATCGTGCCGAAGGTTCCGAACAGGCGCTCGCCTTGCTCACCCAATACGATTACGCGCTGGTCTTTCTCGACCGCGAACTGGCCGGCGTCGGTGCCTTGGAAATCTGCCGGTTCATCAAGGCCAGGCATGGGCGCGCACGTCCGACCATGGTCCTGACCAACGCGCGCGCAGGCGCCATCGAGCGGGTGCGCTCCAATCTGGCCGGATGCGATGCCCAACTCGTGCGTCCGATCGAACTGGCGCGTCTGCAAGCGATGTTCGCGGTGCTCGACGACGGGCGGCCGCATGACGGCGCGTCTGGCCCAGCCGCATGAATCTGCTGCTCTGGCGTCATGCCGAGGCGGAAGACTTCCATCCGCGCGGCGATCTCGCACGCCCCCTGACGCGCCGTGGGCTGGCCCAGGCGGCCGATGGCGCACGCTGGATACGCGCGCTGGCGCATGCGCACGACTGGCAGATGCGCGTCGTGGCGAGCCCCGCGCAACGCACCCAGCAGACGGCCCAGGCGCTGACCGAACATCCGATCACCGACGCCCGGCTGGCCCCCGATGCCGATCCCGCGTATTACCTTGCATTGGCCGATGGCTTGGCGCATCGGCACGAGGCGCTGGTCATCGTCGGCCATCAGCCCACCATCGGAGAAGTGATCAGCGAATTGCTGGTCGGTGCCGAGCATCCGATCAGCGTGCGCAAGGGAGGGCTGTGGTGGTTCGTGCTGCGCGCTCAGACGCGCGAGGACGCACCCGTGGTCTTGCGCGGTGCCTGGACGCCCGATTGAATGCTGCGCTCAATGCGCGAGTTCGTCCTGCGTGCGCACTCGCAGATGGAAACCGACCTTCGCCCATTCATTGACTTCCTGTTCGAGCGAATAGGCCGTCAGCGGATGGGTTTCCAGCCAATCGCCGGCGAAATCGAGCGTGAAGCTGCTGCCGTCCACGGTGAGCGTCACCGGCGGCAGATCGACATCGACCCGGCGCCGGAACAACAACGAGGCGATGCGCAGGCAGGCGATGCGTGCCCATTCGAGGCGCGTCTGCGATTTGCCTTCGAGCACCGCCTTGAGCTTGGGCAATTTGCCCGCATGGCCGAGCACCAGGGTGGCGAGATCGGCCTGTTCCTTCTTTGAAAAACCCGGCATGTCGGCATTGCCGACGATGTAGGCCGAATGCTTGTGGTACGAGGCATGCGCGATCGACAGGCCGACCTCGTGGAGATCCGCCGCCCAGCGCAGATGCTGCAAGGCGACTTCGAGTTCTTCGCCGACGGCAAGGCCCGATGAGACGAACAGATGCGCGGCGAGTTCGCCCACGCGTGCCGCCTGGGCGCGATCGACGCCATAGCGCTGCTGGAAAGTGGCCACCGTGACGGCGCGCATGTCCTCGCTGCCGCTGCGGCCGATGAGGTCGTACATGACGCCCAGGCGCAGCGCGTTGTCGCAGGTTTCCATGCGGTCGATGCCGAGTTCGTCGAACACCGCGCTCATGATCGCGAAACCGCCGGGCAGCACCGGGATGCGGTCGGGCTTGAGGCCCGCGAGTTTGAGTTTGCCGGCATGGCCGGCGCGCAGCAGTTCCACGCGCAAGGCGTCGAGCCCCGCGCGCGTGATCACGCCATCGGGGTCGCCGCTTTGGCCGCCCAGATTGTTCGCATGGATGAGTTCGGCCAGCGCATTGGCCGAGCCGGCCGAGCCGACGGCCTGGTCCCAGCCGCGCTGGCGGTAATTGCGCGCGATGATCGAAATCTCGCGTTGCGCGGCGAGTTCGGCTTCCTTCATGTTGTGGCGGTCGATTTCGCCATCGGGGAAGAAATTGCGCGACCAGCTCACGCAGCCCATGTACAGGCTTTCCATCAGGCCGGGCTCGAAGCCCGCGCCGATCACGAATTCGGTCGACCCGCCGCCGATGTCGACGACCAGACGATTGCCTTCACGGCCGTCTTCCTGGGCCGGCATCGGCAAGGCATGCGCGACGCCGAGGTAGACCAGGCGCGCTTCTTCGCGGCCCGCGATCACTTCGAGCGGAAAGCCGAGCACTTCCTCGGCCTGGCGCAAAAAGGCCGGCGCATTCTTGGCCACGCGCAAGGTGTTGGTGGCGACCGCACGGACTTGATCGGGGTGGAAGGAGCGCAAGCGTTCGCCGAAGCGGGCGAGGGCGGCAAGACCGCGTTCGAAGGCGGCGTCGTCGAGCCATTTGTCGCGCGACAAGCCGGCGGCGAGGCGCACGGTTTCCTTGAGCGCGTCGAGCGCATAGACCTGTTTGCCGTGGCCGGTCTCGACGATGCGGCCGACCAGCAAACGGAAGCTGTTTGAGCCGCAATCGACGGCGGCGATCAACGAGGGCGTTTTCATGGTGGCAGGCTGGCCGCATCAGCGGGTGCAGCGGTGCGCGAAGAATAGGTGGCAATTATGACAGTTCAAGGTCGGATGGCGCGGATCGTTGCGGGACTACACTCGAAGGCTTGCGTGAAGCGTCATTGAAATGACACACAGTCAGGGCACGATCATGGCCAAGCAGACCGTTCAAAAAAAATCACGAAATCGCAAGGCTCCTCTCATGGATTCGTCGTCGCCGCGTCGCGTCCCGATGCTCAGTCGGGAACTCGGCATTCTGTCGTTCAACGAGCGCGTGCTGGCCATGGCCGAGGACCGCAGCGTCCCGCTGCTCGAGCGCCTCAAATACCTGGCCATCGCGTCGAGCAATCTCGATGAATTCTTCGAGATCCGGGTTGCCGGCCTGAAGGCGCAATGCCGGCTCGATCCGAATTTCGTCCTCGACGACGGCAAGACCGCCGCCGAGACGATGCGTCTGGTGTCGCAAGCCGCGCACGCGAGCGTCGAACGCCAATACCGCATCTACAACGAAGTGCTGGTCCCGGCGCTGGCACGCCAGGGCGTCGTGTTCCACATGGTGGCGAGTTGGAACGATGCGCAACGCGCGTTCGCGCGTGAGATTTTCGAACGCGACGTGCTGCCCATCCTGACCCCGATCGCCCTCGATCCGGCACGGCCGTTTCCGAAGGTGTTGAACAAATCCTTGAATTTCGCGGTGGAGTTGTCGGGCAAGGACGCCTTCGGGCGCAGCTCGGGCATCGCGATCGTGCAGGCGCCGCGCGCCTTGCCGCGCATGATCCCGGTGCCGCGCGAGATTTCCGGGCATGCCCACGGCTTCATGCTGCTCACCTCGATCATGCAAGGCTGCGTCGGGGAATTGTTCTCGGGCATGGAAATCGTCGGGGTGCATCAATTCCGGTGCACGCGCAATTCCGATCTGTTCATCGACGAAGAAGAAATCACGAATTTGCGCGAGGCGCTCAAGGGCGAGTTGTCGCAGCGGCATTTCGGCGATGCGGTGCGTCTTGAGCTCTCCGACAGTTGCCCGGTCACGATGCGCGATTACCTGTGCCGCGAGTTGGGCTTGCGCCATGACGATGTCTATCACGTCGCCGGTCCGGTGAACCTCGTGCGTTTGATGCAGGTGCCCGATCTGATCGATCGGCCCGATCTGAAATTCAAGTCGTTCACGCCCGGTCTGCCCGAGTCTTTGCGCAAGGGCGAGGAAAAACAAAAAAGCCTGTTCAAGGTGATCGGCAAGCAGGACGTGCTCGTGCATCACCCCTACCAATCGTTCACACCCGTGCTCGACTTCATGCGCGAGGCGGTCAACGATCCGAATGTGGTGGCGATCAAGCAGACCATCTATCGCACCGGCAATCAATCCGAGCTGATGGAATTGCTCGTCGAAGCGGCGCGTCGCGGCAAGGAAGTGACCGCCGTGGTCGAGTTGATGGCGCGGTTCGACGAAGAAACCAACATCAATTGGGCCGCGCGCCTCGAAGAAGTGGGCGCGCATGTGGTGTACGGCGTGGTCGGCCACAAGACGCATGCGAAGGCTTTGCTCGTCGTGCGGCGCGAACAACAGCGCGGCGGTGCCGTGCGGCTGCGCCGGTATTGCCACCTCGGCACCGGCAATTACCACCCGCGCACAGCGAGGCTATACACCGACTTCGGCCTGTTCACCGCCGACGAACAGATTTGCGCCGATGTGCATGAGTTGTTCCAGCAACTCACGGGACTGGGCAAACTCAAGCTGCCCAAGGCGCTTTGGCAAAGCCCGTTCACCATGCATCAGAACGTCTGCGCGGCGATCCGGCATGAAATCGCCAATGCCAAGGCCGGCAAGAAGGCTTTGATCATGGCGCGCATGAACGCCTTGCTCGAAGATCAGGTCATCGGCTTGCTGTACGAAGCGAGCCAGGCCGGGGTCAAGGTGGTGCTCATCGTGCGCGGCGTTTGCGCGTTGAAGCCCGGCGTCAAAGGGCTGTCGGAGAACATCGAAGTGCGTTCGATCGTCGGGCGCTTTCTCGAACACAGCCGGATTTTCTATTTCTACGACGACGGCAACGAGCATGTGCTGTTGTCGAGCGCCGACTGGATGGACCGCAACTTTTTCCGGCGTGTCGAAGTGGCCTTCCCGGTGCGCGACCGCAAACTCAAGAAACGGGTCATCGACGAAGGCTTCAAGGCGCATCTGGCCGACAACACCCTGGCCTGGACCATGGACGCGGAAGGCCGTTACACGCGCCTGCAAGGCCGCGGCGCGACGCGTCGCGCCGGGCAGGAAGTGCTGCTCGCGAGCCTGGCGCGCGTCGCGGGTTAGGCCGTCCGGCCGCCGCGGGTGTCGTCGAGCTTGAATTG
>CAXBRX010000130.1:0-8633 GCA_963977835.1 uncultured Derxia sp. | reverse complement strand
GGTCCATGTGCACCATCAGGTTACGCAATTCCATGTAAGGTTCCTTCCTTCGCGCCGGGGAGGTGAAAAGCGCACCGACTATAGCGGCTTGATGGCGGGTCTGTAAGTCAGGGTCTCGCCGGGGTGGCAGATGCGCGCCGTGCTGCATCGTGTCATATTGCGCGGGTCCAATCGACTTTATGTCGGGCACCGTCGGCGCACGCGGGCAGCACGCGCGCTGGCGCATTTCTTCCTGCTTGCTGCCGATCCTCTGAGGAGTCAGTCCATGAAACGAGTCGTCGCCACGCTGGCGCTCGCCGCCTTGTGCGCCCCGGCTTTTGCCGCCAAACCGTGTGAAGAGCTGAAGTCGGAAATCGACGCCAAGCTGCAGGCCAAGGGCGTCAAGAATTACACCCTCGAAGTGGTGCCGGCCGACAGCGTCAAGGACGAGAAAGTCGTCGGTAGCTGCGAAGGCGGCAGCAAGAAGATCGTCTACAAGCGCAGCTGAAATCCGCGTCAGCGCACGCCCTTGCGGTTGAGGCTGACCCCAAGGGCCTTGTCCGATCCCATGATGTGATTGGTCAGCCAGTCGCGCAAAAAGATCATCAATTCGTCGAACGGCAGGGTTTCGCCGGCGGCGCGGCGCGCGTGCAGCGCCTGCACCGCATCGACGAGCTTTTTGTGCTGCGCCGTGTGCGTGGCCGTGGCTTCGTAGCCATGCTGCTGCATCAGCCGCTCCTCGGTCGAAAAATGATAGACCGTGTATTCGGTCAGTTCGTCGAGCAGGGTGTTTTGCAAGGCGGCGGCGTTTTCATCGCTGCCGGCATCGCCTAGCCGATTGAGGATGCTCACCAGTTTGCGGTGCTGATCGTCGATCTCGCGCACCCCCACGGCAAACATATTGCTCCAGGGCAGGACTGGCACGGTGCCTCCGTCGGTCATTGAACGCTCGACGCGGCGGCATCGGGCGTGTTGAGGATTTCCTGCAATTCCACCACCAGGCGGCTGGGCGGCACTTGCGGTTCGTCATGAGCAAATCGGTTCACACGCTCGCGCAACTCGTCGCGGTTGTCGATGACTTGTTCGAGCAATGCGGCCAATTCGATGCGTTCGCCGGCGTCGTTGGGCGCGAGCGTGATGCCCATCGCCAACGCATCTTCGACGCCCGAGGCGCGCAAGGCCCACATCAACGGGCCGACGAAATCGAACCATTGCGCCGCCGCCGCGCGCACCGCCTCGGTTTCGAGAAACGGCAGTTTGACGAGCACCACCACCCGGCCGAGCTGGCCGTGCAACTCGCGCAGCCGCGCGCCGACTTCGCTGGCCGACAAGATGTTCGCCTCGACGGCCACGGGCTGCAATTGCGCGAGCGGCATCAGGCCGTCGACCATGTTGGCGGCGAATGCGCCGGGACGCAGCCGGGTGCGCACCGACGCGCGGCGCAGCCCGTTGTTGCCCGCGACGATGTCGGCGATCGCTTCGGCAAACAGCAAGGCGTGGGCGTAGGCCGGCACACGCCGGCCCTGCAAGGCGTTCGGATAGCCCGAGCCGTCGAGCCGTTCATGTGACAACTCGATCTGCCGGCCGACTTGGGCCGGGCAACGTGCGAGCTCGGTGGCCACGCGCGCGCCGATGACCGGGTGCTGGCGGGCGTTGCTCAGTTCGGTGGTCGAAGCCGGGGCGGGCGGCAGATAAAGCTCGCCGATGTCATGCAGCAAGGCCGCGTGGGCGGTGGTCTGCATCCACTCGAACTCGCTCACGTCGGCATCGAATTGCGCGAGCGCCAGGGCCAGCACCCGCGCCGCATGCGCCAGACGGTCGCCCTCGGCAAAGCGCAACACCTGCAGCAACAACAGCTCGGTCGGGTTGAGCACCAGATTGCGCACCACGCGCAACAGGCGCGCGGCCTGGGGCGCGACCGCCAACGCAAGATCGGGCGCATGCGCGATCTGCGCCTCGATCAGGTCGGCCACATGGCCCGGAATGGGTTCCCGCGCATGCACGCACAATTCGATGGGCTTGCGCAGCGTGCGATTGGACAGGCGTTCGAGCAGATGGGCATCGACACGTTTGCCGCGCGCCCAGAGCTTGAGGCCGGCGGTGTCGTAGATGTCTTCCCAGGCGTGGATCTCGCAATGGGCGCTCGCATGCATCAAGGCCCGCGCAAAATGCAGGTTGGCGCGCAGGAATTGCGAACGGCCGGTATGAATGAGCGTGGATTCCACGATCGGGGCCTTTGCCGTGCTGGGGCACAGTTTTGGGGCGTTGCGGACGCAATGTAACTTGCGCGCGGCCCGGTAAACCATGGAAGTCGCCGTGACTACCCGATTCAGGGGGGAGCTACCGGGTATGGACGCCCAAGCGGGCATAGCCCGGCGTTATGCTCGGGTTTGGGCAGCAAATTCATCTGGCCTGTGTGGCCTTTGTCGCCTGCAAATTTCGCGGAACACGGCACAATGCCGGGCTTTGCGGTTTCGCAATCATTTTTCACCTTCTCCCCCCGCCATGAGTGCATTTGACGAAGAGCGCGTCCTGAGCGTGCATCACTGGACCGACCGGTTGTTTTCCTTCACCACGACGCGCAGCCAGTCGCTGCGCTTCCTGAACGGTCATTTCACGATGATCGGCTTGCGCGTCAACAACAAGCCGCTGCTGCGCGCCTACAGCATCGTCAGCCCGAATTACGAAGAGCATCTCGAATTCCTGAGCATCAAGGTCCAGGACGGCCCGCTGACTTCGCGTCTGCAACATATCCAGGTGGGCGACTCGGTCATCGTCGGCCACAAGCCGACCGGCACCCTGGTCATCGACTACCTGCGCCCGGGCAAGCGGCTGTATTGCTGGGGGACGGGCACCGGCCTCGCGCCTTTCATGAGCATCATCCGCGACCCGGCGACCTACGAAAAATTCGAGCAGGTCATCCTCGTGCACGGCGTGCGCCTGGTGTCGGAACTGGCCTATTACGACTACATCACCAAGGAATTGCCGGTCCACGAATACCTGGGCGATCTGGTCACCCAGCAACTCGTCTATTACCCGACCGTCACGCGCGAAGAATTCCCGAACCAGGGCCGCATCCCGAACCTGATCGAGAACGGCAAGCTGTTCTCCGACATCGGCGTGCCCACGCTCGACCCGAGCACCGACCGCGTCATGATCTGCGGCAGCCCGCAAATGCTGCGCGACCTCAAGAAGATCTGCGACGACCGCGGCTTCCACGAGGGCAACACCTCGACCCCGGGCGAATACGTGATCGAACGCGCCTTCGTCGAGCAATAAGCGCTTCTCGGCAATAAAAAAGCGGCCTCCCCCGGGAGGCCGCTGTCATTTCCGCTGGCACCGCGCGCCAGCCGGCGTTCAGCCCATCTTGCCGCTGCGGAAATCCTCGATCGCGGTCAGGATCTCCTGCTGGGTGTTCATCACGAACGGCCCGTACTGCGCGATCGATTCACCGAGCGGCCGCCCGGCGATGAGCAGCACCCGGGTCGGCGCCCGCGCGATGATCTCGACGCCATCGGCCTGCGCATCGTTGGCCAGGATCGCCATGCGTTGCGCCGGAACCGCCGTTCCGCCGACCTCGACTTCGCCCCGGTACACATAGACGAAGCCGTTGTGCCCGGCCGGCAGCACTTGCGCGAACCGCTTGCCCTCGGCCAGTTCGAGGTCGAGGTACAGCGGTTCGGTCGCGTTGCGCTGCACCGCGCCGTCCACCCCGTGGCTCGTGCCGGCGATGACGCGCACCGTCACGCCCGGCTCGGGCGAAAACGTCGGCACATCCTCGGCCTGGAAGTCGCGGTACCAGGGCGTGTTCATCTTGTCGCGGGCCGGCAGGTTCAGCCAAAGCTGAAAACCTTCCATGCGGCCATGGTCCTGCTCGGGCATTTCCGAGTGGATCAAGCCGCGTCCCGCGGTCATCCATTGCACCCCGCCCGGGCCGAGCAGGCCTTCATTGCCGGCGCTGTCGCGATGGCGCATGCGGCCTTCGATCATGTAGGTCACGGTTTCAAAGCCGCGATGCGGATGATCGGGAAAGCCCGCGATGTAATCGCCCGCTACGTCGCTGCCGAAGGCGTCGAGCATCAGGAAAGGATCCAGACGGCGCTGCAGCGTGTGGGTGAGCACACGCGTGAGCTTCACGCCGGCGCCATCGGACGTCGGCATGCCCTGGACCAGTCGTTCGACGCGGCGCGGCGCCAAGACGGAGGGGGTCAGCACGGTGGTGTTCATCAAAGATCCTTTCTCTGGACTGCGGGTGGTCGATTGCACCGGGCCTTCAGGCCACGGCGCCTTCGATTTGCTGCTGCGCGTCGGCAAGGCCGGCGCGTTCTGCGTCAGGACCGAGGTTCAAGCCTTCCGCGTAAATGAAATTGACTTCCTTCATCCCGAGGAAGCCCAGGACCGTGCGCAGATACGGCACTTGGGTGTCCATCGCCGAGTCACGATAACGTCCGCCGCGCGTGACGGCGACAAAGACCTTCTTGCCGGTCACGAGTCCGACCGGGCCGGCTTCCGAGTAGGTGAACGTCACCCGGGCGCGCGAGATCGCATCGATCCAGTTCTTGAGCTGGCTCGAGACGCCGAGGTTGTACATCGGCGCGCCGATCACGAGGGCGTCGGCGGCCATCAATTCGGCGATCAAGGCGTCGTCCTTGGCGACCCGCGCCGCTTGTTCGGGCGTGCGTTGATCGGCCGGGGTGAACAAGGCCTGCAAAGCGGTTTCGTCGAGCGCCGGGTGCGGCGTGCTCGCCAGATTGCGCACCGTCAGGCTGCTGCCCGGCGTCGTCGCGAGCAGGCGCGCGCTGATCGCGTCGGCCACCTTGGTCGAATGGGAACCGCTCGCGCGGGCGCTGGAATTGATTTGCAGGATGTTCATGAAGGAGCCTCATCGGGGGTGGAAGAACGATGGACGCACTTTATTTGGTCGCAAGAAGGCAAAAAAGATGGTTTTTCGCATAACATCGTTCCATTGGTGGAACAATAAAAGGCCTTGAAACTCCGACATGGCGTCGCAAGCTCGACCGCCGGAGTGCATGCCCGCGCGAGGAGGCCGCGATGGATCTGGATCCTTACAGTCTGGTGTTGTTTGCCCGGGTGGCCGACAGCGGCAGTTTCAGCCGGACCGCCGAGCGCGTCGGCCTGCCCAAAAGCACGGTATCGCGTCGGATCGCGGCCTTGGAGCGCGATTTGGGTGAGCGCTTGCTTTTGCGCACCACCAGAAAATTGACGCTGACCGAGTTTGGTCAGCATTTGCTCGTCCATGCGCATCAGGTCGCCGATGAACTCGATGCCGCCGCTTCGCTGGCTTTGCATCGGCAGGCGCAACCGAGCGGCCGGCTCGCGGTCTCGATGCCCACCGATTCGTTCGGCATCGATCTGCCACGTTTCATCGCGGACTTCGCGATGCGCTATCCGGCGGTGACGGTGGACCTCGATCTGTCGTCGCGCCGAGTCGATCTGATCGGCGAGAACTTCGATCTGGCGATCCGCATGGGCAGCCTGCCCGACGACGCCACCCTGGTCGCGCGGCGTTTGTTCACCGGTCCATGGAGTTTGTTTGCGGCCCCGAGTTATCTCGCATTGCGCGGCGTGCCGCCGAGCCCCGATGCTTTGGAATCGCATGATGGCGTGACGATCCGCAGGCGCACCGGCGAATCCACGCCCTGGAAGTTGTCGCGGCCCGACGCGCAATGGACGGGATTACCGCATTTGCGTGCAAGTGCCAATTCGCCGGAATTGTTGATCCAGCTCGCCATCCAAGGGGTGGGCATCGCGCCCGCGCCGGATTGGCTGGCGTTGCCGCATGTCGGGCGCGGCGCGCTCAGACGGGTCTTGCCCGACTGGCGTCTGCCCGACACGATCGGCTGGGCCGTGATGCCGGGTCGGCGCTTGATGCCGGCCAAGACGCGCGTGTTTCTGGAAATGCTCTCCGCCACGCTCGCGCGCGAATTGCCGGCGGAGACGGGCACCGTTTGATACGCACGAAAAGGAGTACACCCCCCATGACTGAGGCTTTGATACTTCAACCGCGCGCCCATGATCTCGGCGGCGGCCTGCTGGTGCGGCGTGTGCTGCCGGCCGCGCAACAACGCTCGGTCGGTCCGTTCGTTTTTTTCGATCATTTCGGACCGGTCGATGAACGCCCCGAAGACCGGCATGATGTGCGCCCGCATCCGCACATCGGCCTGGCGACGGTCACCTATTTGTTCGAGGGCGCGATGATGCATCGCGACAGCCTCGGCATGGTCCAGCGCATCGAACCCGGTGCAATCAACTGGATGACGGCCGGCCGCGGCATCGTGCATTCCGAGCGTAAGCCCGATGACCTGCGCGCGACCGCGTATCGGTCGCACGGCCTGCAATTGTGGGTCGCATTGCCGCGCGAACATGAAGAAGACGCGCCCGCCTTCGTCCATACGAGCGCGGCCGACATTCCCGAATGCCGCCTGCCGGGCTTGGTGTTGCGGGTGCTGATCGGCAGCGCTTTCGGCCAGACTTCGCCGGTCGCTACCTTGGTGCCCACGCTGTACCTCGATGTGCGCGCCGAACCGGGCGCGGTGCTGAACCTGCCCGCGAGCAACGAAGAACGCGCGGTCTATGCGGTGGACGGCGCCTTGCAATTGGGTGGCCAGACGCTTGCACCCCAGACCATGGCGGTGCTGCCGGCCGAGGCGGTGCAAATCAGCGCGTCGGCCGCCGCGCGCTTCGTGATCATCGGCGGCGCGCCGCTCGATGGCCCGCGCTACATGTGGTGGAACTTTGTCTCGTCGCGCAAGGAACGCATCGAACAGGCCAAGCGCGATTGGGCCGAGGAGCGCATGGACCGCATCCCCGGCGAGACCGAATTCATTCCGCTGCCGCCGAGTTGAGTGCGCCGCGGTTCAATCCGCTGCGCGACCCAGGCGCCACAAAGAGGTGACTTCGGCCTTGCGCGCGGCGTGCAAGGGGTCGTCGGCATCGGTCGAGCGCGGATGCACCGCGCGCTGATCGAGCCGGCCCAGCACGCGCAAACCGGCCGCTTCGATCCAGCCCAGCAATTGCTCGCGGGTGCGCAGGCCCAGGTGTTCGGCCAGATCGGACAGGATCAGCCAGCCTTCGCCGCCCGGGCGCAGATGCGCGGCCAGCCCGGCGAGAAAGCCGCGCAGCATCGCGCTGTCGGGGTCGTAGACCGCACGTTCGAGGGTGGAACTCGGCCGTGCCGGCACCCAGGGCGGGTTGCAGACCACGAGCGCGGCCGGCTCGGGCGGGTAAAGATCGGCCTGCACGAGCTCGACTTGAGTTGTCAGCCCGAGGCGTTCGAGGTTGTCGCGCGCGCAGGCGATGGCGCGCGGGTCGAGATCGGTCGCGATCACTTTCGCGACGCCGCGTTTGGCGAGCACCGCGGCGAGCACGCCGGTGCCGGTGCCCAGATCGATGGCCAGATCGGCACCGGGCGGCAAGGGCGCTTGCTTCACGAGCGCCACGTATTCCTGGCGGGTCGGCGCGAAGACGCCGTAATGCGCATGGATGCGCGCGCCGAGCGCCGCGACTTCGACGCCTTTCTTGCGCCATTCGTAGGCGCCGACGAGGCCGAGCAATTCGCGCAAAGGGCAGACCTGGCGCTGGTCGTCGGCCGGCCCCCACGCTTGCGCGCAGGCGTCGCGCAAATCGGGCGCGCGGCGCAAGGCAATGGTGTAGTCGGGGCCGACTTCGATCAGGACCATGGCGAGCAGACGCGCGCGCTGCGATTGCGCGAGGCGCATCTGATGAAAGGCCGTGGTCAGGTCGGGCGCGGGTTTGCGCGGGCGCCGGTCGGCGCGCCGGGCGATCGCCTGCACGAGCTGGCGCGCGTTTTGGAAGTCGCCGCGCCAAAGCAGGCCGGTGCCTTGCGACGCGGCGCGATAGGCTTCATCGGCCGGCATGCGGTCATCGGCCAGGATCACCCGGCGTGGCGGCGCGATGCCGCTTTCCGAGCGCCAACGCGCCGTCTGTTCGGCGGCGTGCTCGGTCCAGTGCAACAAGGTGGGTTCAGTCAGGGTCGATGGCATGGCGGGCCCGGGACGCGGATGCGTCCGAGGCCCGCATTGTGCGCCGAACCTGCTCTCAGGCTGCCGGGTTCTCGCCGGCTTGCTGATCGAGCTTGAACACGCTGACCACTTCTTCGAGATGGGTCGCGAGGTCTTCGAGCGAACGCGTCGCGCCGGCGGCTTCGTCGACCAAGGCCGCGTTCTTCTGCGTCACGCCGTCGATCTCGACGATCGCGTGATTGATCTGCTCGATGCCCGAGATCTGTTCCATGCTCGCGGTCGTGATCTCGCCCATGATGTCGTTCACGCGGCGCACGCTTTGCATGATCTCGTCCATGGTCTTGCCGGCTTGATGGACGAGCTTGGTGCCTTTTTCGACTTCACCGACCGATGCATTGATCAGGCCCTTGATCTCGCTGGCTGCGGCGGCCGAGCGTTGCGCAAGCGTGCGCACTTCGGCCGCGACGACCGCGAAGCCGCGTCCTTGCGCGCCTGCGCGCGAGGCTTCGACCGCGGCATTGAGTGCGAGGATGTTGGTCTGGAAGGCGATGCCGTCGATGACGCTGATGATGTCCGCGATCCGGGCCGACGAAGTATTGATGGTGTCCATCGAGGCGATGACTTGCGACACCACCTCGGTGCCCTTGGCCG
>CAXBRX010000129.1:0-8646 GCA_963977835.1 uncultured Derxia sp. | reverse complement strand
TCCTGAAAAATCCCGAGGCCGGCCAGCGCGCAGGTCAGGCCCGCCTTGGTGTTGTCGACCGTCAAACCTTCGGGCGGGCTGATGCTGCGTTCCTCGCCGCCCTTGGCCATGATCCATTCCCAGGCGCGCCCCGTCACATCGTTGAAGAACCCGATCGCGCGGTGGCGTTCGAGATCGTCGGGATGGCGCGGCGTGCCATGGCGCGCGAGGTAGGCGGGGCTTGCGACGAGCACGAAATGCGATTGTGCGTAACGCCGGAAGCGGTAGGGCGAATCCTCGAGATGCGACAGGCACAGCGCCAGATCGATGCCTTCGGCGACCAGATCGACGGTCCGTTCCGAGAGGAAGATGCGCAGGCTCACATCGGGATGCGCGCTCACGAATTCCGACAAGCGCGGAATGACGAGCAGATTGGCGATCGATTCGCTCATTTCGATGTTCAGATGGCCGGCGGCGCGTTGCGATTGTGCGCGGAAGTCCGATTCGAGCACCGCGAGCTGTTCGAGAATGTCGCGCGCGCGGTCGAGAAAGCGCTCGCCATCGGCGGTCGGCGAAACCCGGCGCGTGGTGCGGTTGAGCAGCGCGACGCCCAATTCCTGTTCGAGCGACTGGATCTGTGCGCTGACCGTGGAGCGCGCCAGCCCGAGGCGTTTGGCGGCCAATGCGAACGAGCGCAATTCCGCCACCAGCAAAAAGGTTTTGAGCGGTGCGATCTGATCCATCGGGGCCTCACGAATGGTTCGTGAATTGTTCGGCTGTATCGAACAATGAGTTTAACCGTTCTGTTTTGTTGGCGCGTAATATTGCACTCGCCAATCTTGGCAAGCGATTCGATTCACAGGTGACCCCATGTGGAAGACGTGCAATCCGGCACGGCCCGAGCGCAAGGCACCGAAGGCAGTAGCTGTTTCTCCTTGCGCAACGACGACCGGTCTACCGCTCGCGTGTGGATGACGCCGCTCACGCGGTGTCTCATCTGTCGTTGATCGCAAAACAAAAAGGAGAAACCATGACGACCCATACCCAACTGCTGCATGGCAGCCGCGAGGCTACCCAGGCGACCTTCCGTGCCGCACAACGGCCCGAACGCGTGATCAATCATGTCACGCGCGCCAAGCGGGGCGATCGTCGCCAGCATCTGATCCTCACCGCCGTCACGGTCGGTGTGCCCTTGATCGGTGGCGTGGCTTATTTGTTGTCGTAATCGGCATCGGCAGTACCGCGCACGACGGCGCGCTCCGGGATGGGAGTGCGCCGTTGTCGTTTTCGGGGGCTCAAATCAGGCGCGCGAGCAGGCTGGCCAGCGCCGACAGCAGCAGGGTCGAGGTCAGCGGAATGAAGATCTCGCGGCCGAACAGACGAAAGCGCAGATCGCCGGGCAGGCGCCCGATGCCCAGGCGCTGCAACCATGGCGTGACCGCCGAAAACAGCATCAAGGCGATCAGAATGCCGAGCACCCAGCGGATCACAGCGTGTGCCCTTTGTCGCCGCGCGCAAAGCCTAGCCACGGCGTGTCGAGTCCACGCGCGAAACCGATCACTTTGAACAACTCGCCCATTTCCGATTCGGCGAGCAGCTTGAGCATGGCGCTGGTCGCTTGCGCGTAAGGCAAGGAGCCCGGCGCCCCGGCCTGCCCGAGCAATTCGACGATGCCGCAATTCATCAGAAAACGCGCCTGCGTGGTGTAGCCCGCGAATTCGGCGCCGGCATCGACCGCGGCATGCGCGATCGACGAGAAATCGACATGCGCGGTGATGTCCTGCAAGCCCGGATGCCAGAACGGATCGTCATGCGCGCGATGCCGCACATGGCACATCAGCGTGCCTGCCGCGCGATGCGGGTGATAGAACTCGGCGGCCGGAAAACCGTAATCGATGAACAAGGCGCCGCCGCGTCCGAGCATGCGCGCCACGGTCGCGGCGAAGGCCGCAGCCTCCACCGGCCATTCGGTGACGTAGCCGTTTGGCAAGGCATGGGCCTCGGGGATGCATTCGGCGAGCGCGGCGAGCGCTATGGCATCGAGTGCGCGCCGGGTCCAGACGAAGCGGCCGTCGGCCTCGGCGACGCAGCGTTCGACCCAGGCGCCATCGACGCGCTCGATGAGCTTGACCGGCATCGCATCGAGCACTTCATTGCCGATCACACCGCCGTCGAAACGCGCGGGCAGGGCATCGAGCCATTGCACCTTGTGCGCATGGGCCGGCGCTTCGCGTTCGATCAGGGCGCGCTGGCGCGCGCGCAAAGACGCCGACAATTCGACGATCGCGTACGACGCGCAAGCGTCACCGAGCGCATTGAGCAAGTCGGCGGCCAAGCGCCCGGAGCCGGCACCGAATTCGAGCAGCGCGGGCGCGCTTTGCCGCAGCACTTCGGCCACCTGTTGCGCGCAAGCCTGCGCGAACAAGGGCGACAACTCGGGCGCGGTGATGAAGTCGCTGCCATCGTGGTCGTATCGCCCGAATTTGTGGGCATCGCCCGCGTAATAGCCGAGTTCGGGTTCGTACAGCGCCATGCGCATGAAATCGTCGAAGCCGATGCGGCCTTCGGGGCTGGCGGCGATGCGCGCGCGGATGCGCTTTGTCAGCGCGTCGGAAATCGCACGCGCCGGGGCGTCGGGTTCGGGCAGCGTCTGCGGCGCATGCGGGCTGGCGCCAGGCGCCGTGGAAAAAGCATTCATGGCGGCGATTGTATGCGGCGCGCGCGGCGGGCACCGGGGCGTGCCGGACCGGACCCGGCCATGGGCTACACTGCCACGCTCCTGAGCTGACGCGTCGGCGTGTCGCCCCTTTTTCATGGCTTCCAACCTTCAGGCTTCCGTGCTCGTGACCGGCGCCGCCAAACGCCTGGGCCGAGAGATCGCGCTCGATCTGGCGCGCGCCGGGTACGACATCGGCGTGCATTGCCATCGCTCGGTCGACGAAGCTCAGGCGACTGCCGAGGCGGTGCGCGCGCTCGGACGGCGCGCGGTGGTGTTGCCGGCCGATCTGAACGACGAGGCCCAGACGCGCGCACTGGTGCGCCGCGCGGTGGCTGCGCTCGGCACGCTGCGTGCGCTGGTCAACAACGCGTCCTTGTTCGAATTCGATGATGTGCAGACGTTTTCGTATGCCGGGCTCGATGCCCACATGCATGCGAACCTCGGCGCGCCGCTGTTGCTTGCGCAGGCTTTGCATGCGGCGACGCCCGACGGCGCCCAGGCCTGCGTCGTGAACCTGCTCGATCAGAAGCTTTGGAATCCCAACCCCGATTTCCTCAGCTATTCCTGCAGCAAATTCGCGCTGGAAGGCGCGACCCGCATGCTGGCGCTGGCCTATGCGCCGCGGCTGCGGGTGGTCGGTGTGGCGCCCGGCATCACCTTGCCGTCGGGCGGCCAGGACGCCGCGGGTTTTGCCGCCGCCCATGTGCGCACGCCGCTCGGGCGGTCGAGCCAGCCGGAACAGATCGCGCACGCGGTGCGGTTCGCGATCGAAAACGAGGCGCTGACCGGCAGCACTTTGCTGGTCGATGGCGGCCAGCATTTGTGGCCGAGCCAGCGCGATGTCATGTTCAACTCAGGGTCACGATGATTCCAATGCTCCACCCGCAGCTCGCGCATTGCCGGCGCCTGTTCCTGCGCGATTACGAGATCGACATGTCGATCGGCTGGCATGCGTTCGAGAAGCAGGCCGAGCAGCGGGTGCTGCTCAATATCGATGTGTTCGTGCCCTTGGCGTTGTCGACGCCTTCGCGCGATCATCTGTCGGAAGTGGTCGATTACGATTTCATCCGGTCGACCATCGCGGCGCGCATCGGCCAGGGCCACATCCATTTGCAGGAAACCCTGGTCGACGATGTGGCATGCGCGCTGCTCGCGCATGACGCGGTGCTCGCGGTGCGCGTATCGTCCGAAAAGCCCGATGTCTATCCCGATTGCCGCTCCGTCGGCATCGAAGTGTTTCATGTGAAGGAAGTGCAGAAGTGAATGCTGTCGTGATCCCCGGCACGCCCACGCCCCCCGAAGGGCGGCGCGCCGAAAAACTCGCCTACGAAAACAACAAGCTGCAAAAGCGCTTGTGCCGCCAGGTCGGCGAAGCGATCGGCGATTTCAACATGATCGAAGAAGGCGACCGCGTCATGGTCTGCATGTCCGGCGGCAAGGACAGCTTCGGTCTGCTCGACATCCTGCTCACGCTGCGCGAACGCGCGCCTTTGCATTTCGACGTCATCGCGGTCAATCTCGATCAAGGCCAGCCGGGTTTTCCCAAGGATGTGCTGCCCAACTACCTGGCCGAACGCGGCGTACCGCATCACATCGAATATCAAGACACCTATTCGATCGTGAAGCGCGTGGTGCCCGAAGGGCAGACCACTTGCGCCTTGTGCTCGCGGCTGCGGCGCGGTGTGCTTTACCGCGTGGCGGGCGAACTCGGCGCGACCAAGATCGCGCTCGGCCATCATCGCGACGACATCCTCGAAACCGCTTTCCTGAACATGTTCTTCGGCAGCAAGCTCAAGACCATGCCGCCCAAGCTCGTCACCGATGACGGCAAGCACATCGTCATCCGCCCGCTCGCCTATGTGAAAGAAAAAGACCTCGAACGCTGGGCCGAGGTGCGGCAGTTTCCGATCATCCCGTGCGATCTGTGCGGCTCGCAGGAAAACCTGCAGCGCAAGCACATCAAGGCGATGCTGCGCGAATGGGATCGCCAACATCCGGGCCGGGTCGACAATTGCTTCACCGCGCTGTCGAACTTCACGCCGTCGCACATGCTCGACCGGCGCCGTTACGACTTCATCAATCTCAAGGCCACCGGCGTGCCCGATCCCGATGGCGACATCGCCTTCGATCCCGAACCGTGCGAGCAAACGCCAACCGGCGTGGTGTCGTTCCTGGATCGCGCCGAGCGCGACGACGACGGGGCCCGCTGATGCCGCAAAAGCTCGTGCTCATCACCGGCGTGTCGGGCGCCGGCAAGTCGGTCGCGCTCAAGGTCCTCGAAGACGCCGGCTATTACTGCGTCGACAACCTGCCCGCGCCAGTGCTCGCCGACCTCGTCAATCATCTGGCCGAAGTCGGCAAGGAACGCGTCGCGGTCGCGATCGATGCGCGCTCGGGCGATTCGGTCGCCGATCTGCCCAGCATCGTCGCGGGCTTGCGCGCGTTCTCGGGCGGTGAGCGCTTGGTCAAGCTGTTGTTCCTCACCGCGAGCACGCCGGCGCTCGTGCAACGGTTTTCCGAAACCCGGCGCCGTCATCCGTTGTCGCCGCCCGATGCGGTCGAAGGCGATCTCACGCCTTCGCTCATCGAAGCGATCGACCGCGAGCGTGAACTGGTCGGTGAACTCGCCGAACTCGGCATGACGATCGACACTTCCGATCTCGCGCCCGCGACCTTGCGCGCCTGGGTGCGCGACCTGATCGGCATCGACAACGATGGCCTGACGCTGATGTTCGAATCCTTCGGTTTCAAGCGCGGCATTCCGCTCGACGCCGATCTGGTCTTCGATGTGCGCTGCCTGCCCAATCCGTATTACGACCCGCATCTGCGGCCGCTCACAGGCCAGGACCGCCCGGTGGCCGAATTCCTCGAAGCCTTGCCCGAAGCCAATCGCATGATCGCGGACATCGAGCATTTCGTGCGCGAATGGCTGCCTTCGTATGTGCGCGACCATCGCAGTTACCTCACGGTCGCGATCGGCTGCACCGGCGGCCAGCATCGTTCGGTCTGGGCTTGCGAACAACTCGCGCGGCGCCTGGCCGAGGCGACCACGCATGTCATCACCCGCCATCGCGAATTGCGCCGTGCCGAAGATCGCACCCGCACCGGCGACGGCCACGGAGCACCGAAGGCGCATTGAACGCGCCCGCAATCATTTCGATCATGACCACCGAACTCGCGATCTTTCCGCTCAATGCGGTGCTGTTCCCGGGCGGCGTGCTGCCTTTGCGCGTGTTCGAGCCGCGCTACATGGACATGGTGCGCGATTGCATGAAGACGCAAAGCCGGTTCGGCGTGTGCCTGATCGCGCAAGACAGCCCGACCGCGAGCGAAGTCATGCGCAAGCCCGGCGACGCCGCGACGCCCGAGGCGATCGGCTGCACGGCCGAGATCACGCAATGGGACATGCCCGACCTCGGCGTGCTGCACATCAGCACCCGCGGCCATGAACGGTTTCGCATCCTGCAGCGGCGCACCGAGCCCAACGGCTTGATCCGCGCCGAAGTCGAAATGCTTGCGGCCGATCCGCGCGTCGAAGTGGCGGCCGAATACGGCGCCTGCGCCCAATTGCTCGCGCGCATCATCGCCGAGCTCGAAGAACAATTCGATGCCGCCGCCAAGGAAGGCGAGCCGCCCAAGCCGTTCCCTTTCGCCGAACCCTATGATCTGGCCGATGCCGGCTGGGTCGCCAACCGCCTGTGCGAAGTGCTGCAGGTGCCCAACAAGGCCAAGCAAAAACTCATGGAATTGCCTGACGGCAACGAGCGCCTGGCCATCGTCAACACCTACTTGCATCAGCGCAAGGTGCTTTAGGCCGCGCCGGAAGCTTCTGCCAGATCGTCGAACAAGCGCCGCACCGGCGTGGGCAGCGCCGCGCCCGCGCGGTCCGACAAGGGCAGCCACATGAGTCCGGGCGCCTGGGCGCTCGGCGTGCGCGAGCGCACTTGGGCCAGATGCGGTGTGAACCTCAGCGTGTAATGCGTGAAGGCGTGCTTGCGCTCGGGCCAGGCGTCGATGTGCGTCGCGCCCAGGCGCGCGGCCGCGGCCTGCAAGGCCTGCTCATCATCGAATTGCGGCAGGCTCCACAAACCGCCCCAGATGCCGGTGGGTGGACGTTTTTCGACCAGCACTTCGCCCGCGCAGAGCGCGACCAGCACATGCGCATATCGCGTCGGCACCGCCTTTTTCGGCCGTGCGGCGGGGAGTTCGGCGGTACGGTCGGTGCGCAGCGCGACGCAGGTGGCGCGCAAAGGGCAATCGGCGCAGCGCGGCCGGCTGCGCGTGCATAGCGTGGCGCCCAGGTCCATCAGGCCCTGGGTGTAGGCGGCGATGGCGGCCTGATCGCCATCGGGCAGCAAGTCTTGTGCGCGTTGCCAGAGCGCGCGTTCGATCGCGGGTGTGTTGGGCCAACCTTCGACACCGAAATGGCGCGCGAACACGCGCTTCACATTGCCGTCGAGGATCGCGGCGCGTGCGCCGAACGCGAAGGCGGCGATGGCCGCCGCGGTCGAGCGGCCGATGCCGGGCAATTGCGCGAGCAGGTCGGGGTCGCTCGGGAAATGGCCGCCGTGTTCGGCCATCAGGCGTTGCGCGCAGGCGTGCAGATTGCGCGCCCGGCTGTAATAGCCAAGGCCGCTCCACAAGGCGAGCACTTCGTCGACCGAGGCTGCGGCCAGGGCGGCGAGGGTCGGAAAACGCTCGAGAAAGCGCGCGTAATAGCCGATCACCGCGGCCACCTGGGTCTGCTGGAGCATGATCTCCGACAGCCAGATGCGGTAAGGATCGCGGGTGTTCTGCCAGGGCAGGTCGTGGCGGCCGTGGGCGCGCTGCCAGGCGATGACGCGGGCGGCGAAGTCGGTCGTCGGCACGTCGCGTTCAGGCCGCGGCGTAGGCGTTCGCATCGTCGGTGGCAGGCGGGATGGACAAGGCGAAGATCTGGGCGCGCACCTGGGCAAGCAAGGCGCCATGCTCGGCCGACAAGGCTTCGACGGCATCCTGTTGCTCTTGCAATTCGTCGATCTTGGCGTCGAGTTCATTGCTGGCTTCATGCACGCGCTTGACCGATTCGAGCCGTTTGCGCAGCGACCGTTGTTGGTCGCGGGCCTGGATTTCGATCGGCGCCATCACCGATTTGAGCCAGGCTTCGACATCGCGATTGGCGCGCACATAAACATCCTTGACGCGCGTCGCGACGGTTTCGAAAAACTTCTGGATCAGGACCGATTGCTCGCCGGTGAGCACGCGCAAGGTGCTGAATTCGCGCTCGAAACGCTCGGCGACGCGCTCGATCTCGTCGATGTAAGGCTTGACGCGCAAAGGCGTGAGCGGCGGCAGCATCATGCCTTGCTCGGTCATGAAGCGGCGGTACATCGCCTGCATGAGTTCATGGACTTCGTCGGTGCGCTCCTGCGCTTTGCCGAGGTCTTTGCGCACATTGGCGAGGAATTCGCCCATCGCATCGCGCAGGCTCAAGGAAAAGCGGCTCGACAGCATGCGCGCGCGCGCATCGGCCACGCGCGAACGCAGCACGTCCATGCCGAGCGCCGCATAGACCGAATTGGCCAGGCGCGCGAACACCGCGCGGGTGGCGAGCAGATCGCGCATCAACGCGTCGAAGTCTTCTTTTTCGTGCTGGATGCGTTCGTTGAATTTTGCAGGTGTGCCTCCGGTGGAGACCATGCCTTGCGAATCGAGATTCTTCTTCATCTCGCTGTCTTGCAGAATCTTGTTGATGGCCCCGTTGAGCGTATCCACCACGGCTTGCGGCGTGCCACGTGGTGCCATCGCGCCAAACCACAATTCGACTTCATAGCCGGGGATGGTTTCACCGATCGTCGGAATGTACACATCGGCGCCAGTGGCGATTGCCTTTCGGATCGCAGCCGCATTGTCCGATCCCCACTCGGAATAGTCAGCCGGGGACGCGGCGCCATCGCCCAGCTTCGATG
>CAXBRX010000128.1:0-8714 GCA_963977835.1 uncultured Derxia sp. | reverse complement strand
CGGCCTGGAAGAGTTTGAATCCGGGAAAGAGCTCGATGTCGATGAGGGCCCCGATGGCCCAGACGGGCAGGCATAGCCCGAACAGGAGCAGGAAATAGCGGGCCAGCGATCGGCCGTCCGAGGCTCCCGGTTCGATGGGCGAAGGGTGCATCTGCGCCCCACCATTGTTGGCTAGAATTGTGCCGCGGCGCGCGCCATCACATCGCCACCCGCGCCGGGCTGCCGGCGGGCTCGCCCGGGCCGCTCCTCATCGAGGACGAGACGGCGACGATCTACATCCCCCCGGGCTGGCGCGTCAGCGCCGATGCCTTCGGCAACCTGATGGCGGAGAGGAACGCATGACCCTCGATCCAGGCGACTACGCGGGGATCAGCCAGGCGCTGCTCGCCGCCGGGCATGCGGTGTATCTCGTCCTCCACGGCGTCGGCCGATGACCAGCCGTCCGACAGGCGGGCCAGGCGCTCGATGTCGGCGGGGGGCAGGGCCAGTGCGCCGCCGATCTCGCGTATCGCCATGCGGGCGCGGAAGGTGGGGAAGGCCGCCACCAGCGCGGCAATGCGGTCTTCATCGTAACCGAGCCCGCGCAAGACTTCTTCGGTGTGTTCCCCGAGACGCGGCCCGAGCCAGCGCGTGGCGCCCGGCGTGGCCGAAAGCTTGGGCACCACCGCCGGCAGCTTGATCGGCGTGCCGTCGGCGAGCGCATGCTGCTCGAACATCTGGCGCGCCAGAAATTGCGGGTCGCGCATCATGTCGGCGACCGAAAAAATCTTGCTCACCGGCACATCGGCCGCTTTGAGCACCGCGAGCGCATCGTCGATCGCATGTTGCGAGCACCAGGCCTGGATCGCCGTGTCGATTTCCTGGGTGCGCGGCACCCGGCCGTCGTTGGTGGCGAGTTGCGGATCGCTCGCCAGATCGTCGCGCCCGATCGCCTGCATCAAGCGCTTGAAGATCGCATCGCCATTGCCCGCGATCACGATGTTGTCGCCGTCGCCCGTGGTGTAGGTGTTGCTCGGCACGATGCCAGGCAAGGCGCCGCCGGTGCGCTCGCGCACGAAACCGGCCACATCGTATTCGGGCACCAGGCTTTCCATCAGGTTGAACACCGCCTCGTACAAGGCCACATCGACCATCTGGCCCGTGCCGCCTTGCTGCCATTGCGGTTTGCCGTCGGCGCCGCGCGCGTAACGCGCCCGTCCGCCGGTCGCATTGCGATGGTGCAGTGCGACCAAGGCGCCGTTGACGCCGTGCAAGGCCGCAATCGCATCGCCGATCGAAATGCCGATGCGCACCGGCGGCCGGTCGGCAAACCCGCTCACATACCGGATGCCACCCATGCTTTCGCCGACCGCACCGAAGCCGGGCTCGCCGGCCATCGGGCCGGTCTGACCATAGCCCGACAGCCGCACCATGACGCACGAAGGATTGAGCGCCTTGAGCTGTTCATAGCCCAGGCCCCATTTTTCGAGCACGCCGGGGCGGAAATTCTCGACCACGATGTCGGCCTCGAGCGCGAGCGCCCGGGCGATCTCGCGCCCGGCTTCGCTCTTGAGGTCGAGCGCGATCGATTGTTTGTTGCGCGCCTGCACACTCCACCACAACGAGGTGCCTTCATGCAGGATGCGCCAGGTGCGCAAGGGGTCGCCGCCCTTGCCGGTGGCGTCGGGCGGGGTTTCCACCTTGACCACGTCGGCGCCGAATTCGCCCAGCATGCGCGCGCACAACGGCCCGGCGATGAGGGTGCCCAACTCCAGGACTTTGACCCCGGCCAGTGCGCCCGACGAGGCTGGATTCGACACGGCGTCCCCTTGATTGGAAGGTTCAAAACGAAGCGCCGAATTATCACGCCTTGTGACGGTGTGCCCAAACTAGGGGCATTCAGGTGTGCTTTTTCCCGCGCCGCAGCGCAAGATGCCGGTGTACGCTCATCAATATCGTCTTCATCGTCGAGCATTTCGCCTGTTCATGCCGCCCGTCGCCGACCTCGCACAGTTGTCCCAGGCCGAAGCCATCGAACGCATGCGTCAACGTTACGCATCGCTCGAAGTCCAATTGTCGGAACGGACCTGGGCACTCGAAGAAGCGCTGCGTGCAGCCGAAGAAGCGGCACGGTCGAAGTCGAATCTGCTCGCCGTGATGAGCCATGAGTTGCGCAATCCGCTACACGCCATCCTCGGCATTGCACAAATCCTGGAGCGCTCCTCGCTCGACGACACCCAGCATCGCCATGTGCAGACCTTGCGCGAATGCGGCGATGCCTTGCTGCACCTCATCAACGACATCCTCGATTTCTCCAAGATCGAATCGGGCCGCTTGCAGCTCGAATCCACCGAATTCGAACCCGCCGATCTGCATCGCCAGTTGCAGGCGATGTTCGAGGCGATGGGCAAGGAACGCGGTCTGACCCTGCGCTTCGCGATCGACGAACGCGTGCCGGCCACCTTGAAAGGCGACCCGGCGCGTTTGCGTCAGGTGCTGATCAACCTGATCGGCAACGCGCTCAAATTCACCCACAAAGGCGGCGTGATCGTGCGTTGCGAGCCCGCGGGCCAGGCCGCGCGCAATGACATATCGATGGTCGAATGGTCGGTGACGGACACCGGCATCGGCATCGCCCCCGAGCATCTCGAGCATTTGTTCCAGCCCTACGCCCAGGCGCACAACGCCATTCATCGCGCCTATGGCGGCACCGGGCTCGGGCTGGCCATTTGTGCGCGTCTGGTCGATGCGATGGAAGGCAAGATCGCCGTGCGCAGCGTGCCCGACAAGGGCAGCCGTTTCGCTTTCACGGTGCCGCTCGCGCACATCGACGACGGGGCGCCCAATTTCTCGAACACCGGCATTCTTTCGCAACTGAGCCATGCCAATGGCGTGCCCGGTTTGCGTCCTTTGCGGGTGTTGATCGTCGACGACGATCGCCTGAACCTGATGGTCACCCACACCTTCGTGAGCGAATTCGGCGCCATCGCCGAAGAAGCCTGCGACGGATTCGAGGCGGTCGAGAAGCTGCAGAATCATGGCGGCGAACCGTTCGATCTGGTCCTGCTCGACATGAACATGCCCGACATCGACGGCCCCGGCACGGCGCGCATGATCCGTGAACTCTCGCTCGATCATCAGCCGCGCATCATCGCCGTCACGGCCAACGCCACCGACGCCGCCGCCCAGCGCTGCCTTGACGCCGGCATGGACGACCTGCTCACCAAGCCCTATCAACGCGAGCAATTGTTCGCCAAGCTCGGCCACGCGCTCGACTTGATGCACGGTCTGGCCTGACGCGGCGCCGGCCCGCGTGGGTCAACGCAGGCCGATGCGCCTCAGGCAACGCTCGTGCATGCGCGCCATCAGCATCATGGACGTGCACGCACCGATCAAGGCGAAGCTCATGTCCATCTGGGTATCCCAGACATCGCCTTGCGTGCCCAGGAAGGCCGCTGCCCCCTCGGCCGACAGGCGCCCGGCGATCATCTCGATGATTTCATAGCTGCTGCTCACGAACATCGCCACGGCGATGCCCAGAAAGCCCAGCAGCGCGCCACTGCGCATGCCCGAACCGCGCACGATGAGTTCGCGCGCGATCAGGGCCGGCACGAAACCCTGCACGAAATGGCCGATGCGGTCGTAATGGTTGCGCGAAAAGCCGAAGGCCTGTTGCATCCAGGTACCGAGCGGCACCTCGGCATAGGTGTAATGCCCGCCGATGATGAGCACCAGGCAATGCACGGCGATGCAGGCGTACAGCAAAGGCGTCAAGGGCCAGCGCCTGCGCGTGAACCAGATCAGCGGCAAGGCGATCATGACCGGCACGGTTTCCATGAACCAGGTCGGCAAGTCCTTGCAGCCCACGGCCGAAGCCGCCAGGGCCAAGGCCACGCCCGCGCAACCGGCGCTCAACCACCTTGGTGTGGCGCGCACCGCTGCCGTCATCGGCCCAATCCGTAAAAACACAGGCCGACGGTGACGAAGCGCGAATCGGGCACGCCGGCCTGACGGCCCACGGTCAGATCGAGCCCGATGCGTTCGGGCTGCAACCACCAGCGCGCGCCGAGGGTCTGGGTTGCGCCGGCTTTGTCATCACCCAGGACTTCAGCAAACAACAAGGCCTGCGGCGCGGCATTCCAGACCAGCGCCGCGGCATAGGTCGTGGCGGTGATGCGTTCGCGCTGGCGCCGCTCGGCGCCGAGGTTGAGGTGCAGATCGAGGTCGTCGCCGAGATGGTGCGTGGCGATGCCGGTGGCGCTGTAGGCATCCGAGCGCCATTGATTGCCGCCGGCCGGATGCACCGCCCCCGCATTGAGCTTGGCCGCAAAACTCCAGCCATAGGCGTCCAGCGTCGGCAGCGCCGTCTTCAGTTGCACGACGAACGCATCGCGATCATCGACGGCCGGACTCAGATGGATGGCCTCGGCATCGAACTCCGTGTCGTGCCCGATGCCGCAGCCCGGTGCCAGATGGGTCTCGTGCGCGCCGTCGGCCGACTGGTACCACGACTCCACCTGGCATTCGCCCTGAGGAATCACGCCCGCGTCATCGGTCGAGAGCGGGCGCCCCGCCTGCGCGCCGCCGGCAACGCACAGCAAGGCGCCGCCAAGAATCAAAGAAATGGGTCGCATGGGCACTTGAGAAAACATGCGCGCAACAATGCCTGCGGCCGCCGATTTTCACCAGAGGGGAATCGCCAAATGGGTGCGATCCCGCACGGCCAGATTCACGTTTCAACCCTTGGATGGTCGCCGCTTGCGCGCCGCCGCGGCGATCGCCTGGTCGAGCGCCGCGCGATCCGGCCAGACATTGCCGCATTCGCCGCAACCCCAGAAGTCGTCGACCTGGCTGACCCAGCCGTCGCAAGCGCGGGTCGGGCAAGGCAAAGTCAACGCGGGTTTGGTTTCAACGGCGCCATCGGGCGCGAGCGGATTGAAGCGGCTGTGCCCCCCGCACGCGGGGCATTCCAGCATGATGAACGCCATGCCCTTGGCCGCCGATTCGGCGATGAACTTCGCTTGCTTCGCACTCGGCGAAAACGTCTGCGAACAACGAGAATTGGTGCAATGTATGGACGTATTCATGGCGCGCAGTGTCGCTGCTCGTGCTACGACAATCAAGTCTGCGCAACCCCGTTCAACCGCCGTCGAGTGGCGCGTCCCGCAAACGGCGCTGCATCCAGAGCACGTCATGCCAACGGCCAAACTTGCGGCCCACGGCCTCGAAAAGACCGATAGGCGTGAAGCCTACCGCGCGATGCACGGCCACACTAGCCTCGTTGGGCTGAGCGATACCGGCAAACGCATTGCAATAACCGAGCGCGGCGAGTTGTGGCAACAGCTCGCCGTACAAACGCCGGCCCAGTCCCTGCCGAAGATGCGTCGGCGCCAGATAAACCGACACCTCGCATGAATAGCGATAGGCGGCGCGCTCGCGATGCTGCGAACCGTAGGCGTAGCCCACGCATCGCCCGTCGTCTTCGGCCACCAGCCATTGCCAGCGCCCGAGCACTTTCTCGATGCGATGCGCGAATTCGTCGACCGACGGCGGCGCGGTCTCGAACGACACCGAGGTGTGCTCGACAAAAGGCGCGTAGATCGCCAACAAGGCTTCGGCGTCGCTGATGCGGGCGGGGCGGATGTGCATGTGGCGCACCAACTCAACCGTGGAACGAATCGGCAATGCCTTTGACCGCGGCGTCGTAGACCTGCTTATCGGCGGACGGATAACGCAGGGTCAGCGTCAGGCAACGGTCCTTGGTGCGGATCACCTTGGTGTAGAAGATCTGATCGGAGATCGTTCCCGAGGCGATGGAGATGTCGCCCATCGTGCGCTGATAGGTGAGCTGCATCGCCTTGTCGGAGATCGCGGCGGTGGCCGCGCAGGGAATTTCCGGTTCCATGAGCCAGCCGCCATAGGCCCGCACCTCGGCCTTGCCGTCGGCCGAGACAAAGCGCTGGCCATCGCCGTTGTCGGAATCGCCTTGCGCGTTGAACAAGGCACGCGGAATCCTCACCTCGAAAGCGAAGCGCGTGTTAGCGTAATCGATCGTCGGGGCGGCGCTGGTGCTGTTCGCGGGCGGTGCGGCTGGCGCGGGCGCCTCGGGCTTGGAGCAGGCCGCGAGCAACAACACGATGATCAAACCCAGTCGGTTCATTTCCAAGCTCCTGACAGAAGGCACGCCGGTTACGCCTCGGTGGACGCGGGCGCGGTCATGCGGCGCGTGAGATCGGCTTTGCGCGCGAGCAGTTTGTCGGCCAGTGCGGCACTGCCGCCATGCTCGGCAATGGCCTGGCAAATCTGTGCATCGGGAATGCGCGCCACGACTTCGATGGCGGCACGCACTGCAACCGCGTCCATGTCGCCAAACAGGCGCACGGCATGCGGGTTGTCGGTGTCGGTCCGCAAAGCGTCGAGCTCGCCCACCTGTATGCCGAAGGCCTTGCCTTTCGGATCGCCCTGGGCGCGGAATTCGAGCGCGCCGCCCACATCGAGCGTGAGCACGCGGCCTGCGGCCACGCCCTGGTTGTCGCCGGTATAGCCGGCCGCATCCCAATTGGCCGTCCAGGCGTGTACGCCCAACCAATGCTGGGCCGCACGGCGTTCGGGCTCGTTCAATTGCGCCACCAGCTTTTTGTCGAGCGCCACGAATTCAGTCGCGACCGCGCACGGGTCGGTGCAGCGCACATACCGCAGCGTGGGCGCGCCGGCCAATGCGTACAGCGCTGCGGCCAGGTATTCGTTGCGCGCGAGCGCGGGCGATTCAAGCGACTTCACGTAATACCGCTTGCCCGCGGCGTCTTCGAACACCCCCGCCGGATTGCTGCCCAGGCGCCCACCCACCCGACGCAAGGCGGCGATGTCCAGGACAAAACTCTCTGCATTCATGGGCGGCCCAGGCTCATTCGATGGGCAAGGCGCGGCGGATCACCTCGAGTTGCGAGGGCGTCTCGATCGCGCCTTGGCGCGCACGCCGCACCATGCGGATGGCATCGTCGGGCGGCATGCCCAACTCCACCAGCAAGCGCCCGGCGATCATCCCGGCGCGGCCGAGGCCGCCTTTGCAATGCACGACCACATCATGGCCGTCACGCAAAAACGTGCGGATTTCGGAGCCGTCGACGAGCCAGGCTTGTTCGAAGGCCGCATCGGGCACCGAATAATCGACGATGGGCAGATGCCGCCACGACATGCCGCGGCGCTCCACCTCCTGCCCCAGGTTGGGCACCTTGAGCGCGACGAGCTCGGCGGGCTCCACCAAAGTGAGCACCAAGCGCGCGCCCCAGTCCGCAATCGCATCGAGATCGATGGCGAGGTCGCGCGCCCAGGCACCGGTGGCCGCCGCGCGGTCGTGTTTGCCTGGGCAGAAGGTGATGCCGATGCGGCCATGGGTGGCGCTGGCGCGCACTTCGGCGATCTGCAACGGATGGGTCAGGCTGGTGCGCGGCGTGGTCATGGTGCGGGCGAGAATAGCACCGGCCCCAGGCATCGCGGCAATCCGCCGATAAGCCCGCCGATTGCCGTCCTCAAGACACTTTCAATTCGGTCGGCGCTTCCTTTAAAGTCGCGGTCGTCCTTCCATCGCCAACACCAAAGACCACGATGCGCATTTCCGCCCTGATCCTCGCACTCGGCATTGCCGCCCCAGGCGCAGCCAGCGCCGGCGAATTTCTCGACTTTTGCAGCGCGCGTCACGGCGGCGAGACCGAGCAGATTTATCTGGACGGCCGCATTGCCGACGAACTCGATTGGCACCGCGATTGCATCCGCGAGGTCACGCTCGAAGCGGACACCTCCGGCGCGGGATCGCCAGGCACCATCGTCGTCTCGATGCTGATCGTGCGCCCGGGCGCAGACGACGAGGAACGCGGCCGCCTATGGATGACCTTCGATGGCGCCCTATTGAAGAAAATCACCTCGGACAGCCTGACCGTCAAACCGGTGGGCTGGACCGTGGCCAATCCGACACCCGACGACGATCTCGACATCGACCAAAGCGGCTGGTTCAGCGTGCCGCCCGCCACGCTCAGATTCTTGCAGGCCCACCAGCACCTCGTGGCCGAGGGCGCTCAGGTGGACATTCCCATCGCGAGCAACAGTTGGCCGCGTAAGAATTGAAGCTTGAATAGGCGCCGCGCTACGTGAGTGCGGCGCCCGCACGCCTCAGTCGCTGCAAGTGCCCTTCTTGGCCATGCTCAGCTTCGCCACCTCGGCCTTGCCACTTTCATCGTTCACGACCTCAAGATTGGCACCACCGACAAAGACGCCGATCTTGATGTACTGACGCACGAAGTAGTTCTTGCCGGCCTGCGTCTGAAGCACCAACTCGTTGGGCGAGAATTCCGATTCGGTCGCCAGCTTGTGCTCGGTATCGCCCTTCACCTCTTCGTAGAAAAAGATGTTCGGCGCAGTCTCGCCGATGCACTTGCCATCGACCCACACATCCTTCTTGAGCGCGCCGCCAAGGCTGCCGGAACGGTAGATGTACAAACCGGCGTTGCCGTTGGTGGGGGCATTGAATTGCTTGGCTTGATTGGAATTCTCGGTGCTTTCCATCGGCACAGATGCGCAACCCGCCATCAGCAAGGACAGCAACACAGACGAAACGAGCAGAGACTTCGACACAGTCGACTCCGTAAATGAATTGAAAGGGAAATGCGAGACGCAGCCTAGCGTTGCGTTCTCAAACCGGCTTTGCGCTCAAACAGGTTTAGTGCCCGCGCACCGACTCA
>CAXBRX010000127.1:0-8735 GCA_963977835.1 uncultured Derxia sp. | reverse complement strand
GGCGATCCAGTCGACCAAGGCCCGGCAGCTCCTCTTCGACAACCACTCGTATCTGGTGCCATCGAGCGTGCGGCAGTTCTACGGCTACGGCATCTACCAGTCCGGCACCACCGGCGGCCGGGCGGGCGCCGAGTTCATCGAGACCCGCGACTTCGTCCAGAACAAGCTGCGGCCTGCGCTGGACGACACCAACTGGGACGCCCTGTGGCGCGAGCTGGGCAACATGACCTACGACGCGCACCAGGCCATCCCGCTGTTCCTGCTGCCGGCTCAGGCCGTGGTGGACCCCACCGTGGTGCTGAGCACGTCTGTTGCGCGCGCTGCTGCGATCGTGTCGGCGCGGCTGCCCGGGGCAAACGCGCACAGCACCGCAACAACGGCCGGGGCCAACAAGCTATACGAGCGATAGGACGTCATCGGATCGGCGGTCTCGGACCTCGTGCCACAAAGGACGGAGTCTATCAAAGGCCTTGGCGGAGCGTCGGACTCTTTGCAGCGCCGACGCCTCGAAATGGCCGTCTTTTCAGGTTCGAAACAAGTCTTTGGCGGCGCGCAGCACCGCGAATACCCCCGCTTCGCCCGTGGCGGCGGGTTGCGCCTGCACCCGCTGGGCGATCGGCGGATCCAGCACCAGGCGCTCGGCGCAATGCGCGAACACGGGTTCTCCACAACGCAAAAACGGGTTTTCCCTGAGCTCCTGCGCCACGGTCGTGGGGACGGTCGGGCGCCCGGCGGCCCGGGCCGCGAGCGCAGCACCGAGGGCGGCCTCGATCGCCGCATCGTCGGGCGCGAGGGTTTTGGCAAAGCGCAGATTCGCCACCGTGTATTCGTGCGCGCAATACACGCGGGTGGCGGGCGGCAAGGCGGCCAGACGTTGCAGCGAGGCATGCATCTGCGCCGGCGTGCCTTCGAACAGACGGCCGCAGCCGCTGGCGAACAAGGTATCGCCGCAGAAAACGGCCTGGGCTGGTTCGCACCAATAGCCGAGATGGTCGCGGGTATGCCCGGGCAGGGCCAGGACGATGAACGAGGTGCCCAGCAGTTCGAGGCGGTCGCCGTCGCGCACCGGGTGGGTGACCACCGGCAGGTCGGGCCGTTGAGGGCCGTAAACCGCGCAACCATGTGCGGCGGCGAGGGCCGCGGCACCGCCGCTATGATCGTCGTGATGATGGGTGAGTAGAATGCCGGCGAGCGCGAGTGAGCGTTGCGCAAGCGCGCGTTCGACGACTTCGGCATCGCCGGGGTCGACGACCACGGCGTGCGTGGCGCTGAACAACAGCCACAGATAGTTGTCCGAGAAGGCTGGCAGCGCTACGACATCGAACATGAACCTCTCCCTGAATGACTTCGCGATCGGTGGCCAACGCCAATGAACCTCGGCGATCCGCTGCGTCCGAAGGACGCTGATCAAACCCCGGGCGACGCGGCTGCGTCAAGCGCGCAGGCCTGGGCGCTCGACGTCCAGACCGGGCGCGATCTGGTGCGCTGGTTCGATTCGCCGGCCGGCCGCTATGTGCTGGCCTGGGAGCAGGCGCAATTCGATGAACGCGTGGTCGACATCTTCGGCTTTCATGCGCTGCAGGTCGGGTTCGGCCAGATCGATGCCTTGCGCGCCAACCGCATGCCTTTGCGCGTGCACGCGGCCGAATGGGTGCCCGAGGCGAGTGCCGCCGACGCGCTGGCCGAGCAGACCCTGGTGCTGACCGAGTTCGAGGAATTGCCGTTCGCGACGCAAAGCCTGGACCTCGTGGTGCTGCCGCATGCGCTCGAGCTTTCGCCCGACCCGCATCATTTGCTGCGCGAGGCCGAGCGCGTGCTCGCGCCCGAGGGCAAATTGATCGTCAGTTGCTTCAACCCTTATTCGCTCTGGGGAGCGCGCCAGTTTGCCGGGCGCGTGCTCGGCAAACCGTTTCTGCCACGCGCCGGGCAGTTCATCAGCCTGCCGCGCGTCAAGGATTGGTTGAAGCTGCTCGATTTCGAGGTCGAAGGCGGCAAGTTCGGTTGTTATCGGCCGGCCTGTCGCGCCCAGCCCTGGCTCGACCGCACCCGCTTCATGGATGCGGCCGGCGATCGCTGGTGGCCAGTGCTGGGCGCGGTGTATTTGCTGCAGGCGGTCAAGCGGGTGCGCGGCATGCGCCTGATCGGCCCGGCCTGGAAAACCCGCCGCCAGCGCGCTGCGGGTCTCGCTTCCGCCGCACAACGCGGCACCCCAAAAGAAACATTACGGAAAACTGCATGAACGACATTGTGGAGATTTACGCGGACGGTGCCTGCAAGGGCAATCCGGGGCCAGGCGGTTGGGGCGTGCTGATGCGCGCGCGCACCGACACTGGCGTGGTCGAGCGCGAGCTGTTCGGCGGCGATCCGCAGACGACCAACAACCGGATGGAATTGACTGCGGTGATCGAAGCCTTGAAGGCACTCAAACGGCGCTGTGAGATCGACCTTTATACCGACTCGCAGTACGTGAACAAAGGCATCAACGAATGGCTGCGCAACTGGAAGGCGCGCGGCTGGCGGACCGCGGCGCGCGAGCCGGTGAAGAACGAAGACTTGTGGCGCGTGCTCGATGCGCTCGCGCAAGGGCAGGACATCCGCTGGCATTGGGTGAAAGGCCATGCCGGGCATCCCGGCAATGAACGCGCCGATGCCTTGGCCAATCGCGGCGTGGCGTCTTTGAACACCACCGCGGCGGCGCGCTGACAAAAAAGACGGCTGCAACCGGCAAGGGACGCATGGCACAAGCGATGAAGCAAAAGTTCGTGGTCTGGGGCGTGGCGGCAGCCGGCTTGCTGGTGCTCGGCGCGGCCGGGTACTGGTGGCAGCACCGGCCGAGCACCGCAGCGAATGTCGCCGGTGGGGCTGCGGTCGCTGACGCAGCCGCATCGGGCGCAGGTCCGTCGGGCGCCAAGGCCGGCGCGCGAGCGGAGGCGATCGTGGTCGAGGCCGCGCCGGTGAAGTCGGCCGATCTCGTCGACGATGTGCAGGCAGTCGGCTCCATCCTCGCCAACGAGGCCGTGGTGTTGCGCCCGGAAATCAGCGGCCGGGTCGCGCAGATCCGCTTCACCGAAGGCCAGCGCGTGCGGCGCGGCGATGCATTGATTCAGCTCGACGACTCCGTGCCGCGCGCCGAACTCGCGCAGGCCGAGGCGCAACTCGCGCTCGCGCGCTCCAATTTCGATCGCACGCGCGACCTCGCCAAGCAAGGTTTCGTCTCGGAAAGCGCGCAGGACCAGACCGCGTCGGCGCTCAAGGTGCAGGACGCGGCGCGGGTGCTGGCGCAGACCAAACTCGAAAAATCGACGATCCGCGCGCCCTTCGACGGCGTGGTCGGCGTGCGCCTGGTGGCGATCGGCGATTACGTCAAGGAAGGCCAGGACCTGGTGCCGATCCAGGACACCGCGACGGTCAAGGCTGAGTTCCGCGTGCCCGAGCGCTATCTGGCGCAACTCAAGGCCGGGCAGCGCGTCGATGTCGACAGCGACGCGCTTGCGCAGCGCCGGTTCAGTGCGCGCGTCGATTTCATCGATCCGCGCATCGATGCCAATGCGCGCAGCGTGCTGGTGCGCGCGCGGGTCGCGAACGTTGATGGTGCTTTGCGGCCCGGCATGTTCGTGCGTGCGCGTCTGATCTTCGACCAGCGCAGCAAGGCCTTGACGGTGCCGGAAGAAGCGATCGTGCCGGCGCCGGCCGCGGGCGGCAGCCGTAATTTTGTCTATCGCGTGGTCGAGGCCGGTGGCCAGACGCGCGCGATGCGCACCGAGGTCGAACTCGGCTTGCGCCGCGATGCGGTGGTGGAAATCAAGCGCGGTCTGTCGGCCGGTGACCGCGTGGTGACGGCCGGGCAGATCAAACTGCGCGAGGACGGCATGACGGTGCAGGTGCGTAGCGGAGCGCGTTCGTGAGTCTGTCGGATCTGTGCATCCGCCGTCCGGTGTTTGCGACCGTGCTGTCGCTCGTCGTCGCGTTGGTCGGCGCGGTGTCGTACACGCGTTTGACGGTGCGCGAATATCCGAAGATCGACGAGCCGGTGGTCAATGTCAGCACCAATTACCGCGGCGCTTCGGCCGAGATCATCGAAAGCCAGGTCACCAAGCCGCTCGAGGATTCGCTCGCGGGCATCGAAGGCATCGAGACCCTGACCTCGACTTCGCGCAATGAATCGAGCCAGATCACGGTGCGCTTCAAGCTCACGCGCGATGTCGATGGTGCGGCGGCCGATGTGCGCGACCGGGTGTCGCGCGTGCGCTCGCGTCTGCCCGACGACATCGACGAGCCGGTGATCGCCAAGGTCGAGGCCGACGCCAATCCCATCATCTGGCTCGCGTTCACGAGCGAGACGGTGTCGCCGCTCGCGGTCTCGGATTACGCCAACCGCGTCGTCAAGCCGCGTTTGCAAACCTTGCCCGGCGTGGCCGATGTGCAGATCCGCGGCGAACGCCAATACGCGATGCGCGTCGATCTCGATCGCGACCGGCTCGCTTCGTTCGGTTTGACGACGCAGGATGTCGAGGACGCGATCCGGCGCCAGAACATCGAGATTCCGGCGGGCCGCATCGAAAGCCGCCAGCGCGAATTCAATGTGGTCTCCAAGACCGATTTGCAGACCGAGCAGGAATTCCGCGACATCGTGGTGCGCAACGTCAACGGCAGCAATGTGCGCATCAACGATCTGGCGCGCGTGAGCATAGCTGCGCTCGACGATCGGTCCGCGGTGCGCTTCAACGGCGTGCCCTCGGTCTCGCTGGGCGTGGTCAAGCAATCGACTGCCAATCCGCTCGACATCGCCAACGCGCTCAAGGACGAATTGCCGCGCATCCGCAAGGATCTGCCGCCCGGCATGGAAGTGCGCGTCGCGAACGACCAGACCATCTTCATCGACGAGGCGATCAAGAACGTCTATTCGACGATCTTCGAGGCCGTGGTGCTGGTGGCCTTGGTGATTCTGTTTTTCCTGCGCAATCTGCGCGCGGCCATCGTGCCGCTGGTGACGATTCCGGTCTCGTTGATCGGCGCTTGCGCCTTGATGTATGCGCTGGGGTTCTCGATCAACACGCTGACCTTGCTTGCGCTGGTGCTCGCGATCGGCCTGGTGGTCGACGACGCAATCGTGGTGCTCGAAAACATTTATCGCCACATCGAAGACGGCATGCCGACGCGCGAGGCGGCTTTCATCGGCATGAAGGAAATCAGTTTCGCGGTGATCGCGATGACGCTGACCCTCGTGGCCGTCTATGCGCCGGTGGCGTTCTCGACCGGGCGCACCGGCAAGTTGTTCGTCGAATTCGCGCTCACGCTCGCCGGCGCGGTGCTGGTCTCGGGCTTCGTTGCGCTGACCTTGTCACCGATGATGTGCTCGCGCTTGTTGCGCCACGAACCGTCGCACGGACGTCTGTACAACGCGATCGAACGTTTCATCGACGGCGTCGGCCGCGCCTACGCACGCAGCCTGCATTGGACGCTTGCGCACCGCTGGGTGGTGCTGGTGGTGATGGCCGTCGCATTGGCCATGGTCTGGGCTTTGCTCGCCAACATCAAGCGCGAGCTGTCGCCGGTCGAAGATCGCGGCACCATCCTCGCCATTTTCAACGGGCCCGAAGGCGCGTCGATCGACTACACCACGCGTTACGGGCGCGAGATCGAACAATTGGTCGAGAAGGTGCCCGAGGTCGATCGGCGCTTCGTCATCGCGGGTGTGCCTCAGGTCAACCAGGGTATTTCGTTCTTCCGCCTGGTGCCGTGGTCGGAGCGCAAAGGCCATGTGACCGACATCGTGAAGCAACTGGCGCCGCAATTTGCGCAGATTCCGGGCGTGCTCGCGGTGCCGGTGGTGCCGCCGTCGCTCGGACAAAGCCCGCGCGAACAGCCGGTCAATTTCGTCATCATTTCGTCGGCGCCTTACGAGGAAATGCAGGAAGTGGTCTCGGCGATGCTGGCCGACATCGCGAAGAACCCCGGCTTCCAGGCGCCCGACACCGATCTGCGCCTCAATCGACCCGAGTTGCGCGTCGCGGTCGACCGCGACAAGGCGGCCGATGCCAATGTGCAGATCGACACCGTGGGCCGTACGCTCGAAACCATGCTCGGCGGGCGCCAGGTCACGCGCTTCAAGCGCGATGGCGAGCAATACGACGTCGTGGTCCAAGTGGCCAAGGACTTGCGCGCCGCGCCCGACGACATCAGCAATCTGTTCGTGCGTGGCCGTGCCGACCAGATGATTCCGCTGTCGTCTCTGGTGCGGGTGAACGAAGGCATCGCCCCGCGCGAACTCAATCATTTCGGGCAACGGCGTGCGGTCACGATCCGCTCGAATCTGGCCCCGGGCTATACGCTGGGCGAAGCGCTGCAATTCATGCAGCAATCGGCCGACAAGCATTTCAAGAGCGGGTACGCGTCCGACCTCAATGGGCAATCGCGCGAGTTCCGCGATTCGAGTTCCAGCCTCGCGCTGACCTTCGCGCTCGCGCTGGCCTTCATCTACCTCGTGTTGTCGGCCCAGTTCGAGAGTTTCAAGGACCCGTTCATCATCATGCTGACGGTGCCGCTGGGCATGGCCGGCGCCCTCGGTGCCTTGCTGCTCGCGGGCGCTTCGCTCAATGTGTATTCGCAGATCGGGCTGGTGACGCTGATCGGGCTCATCACCAAGAACGGCATCCTGATCGTCGAATTCGCGAACCAGTTGCAACTCAAGGGCCGCTCGGCGCACGACGCGGTGGTCGAGGCCAGTGAATTGCGCCTGCGCCCCATCCTGATGACGACCTTCGCGATGGTGTTCGGCGCGGTGCCGCTCGCCTGGGCCCATGGCGCCGGCGCCGAGACCCGCCAGCAGATCGGCTGGGTCATCGTCGGCGGCCTGAGCGTCGGCACCTTCCTCACCTTGTTCGTCATTCCGACGGTCTATTCGTACCTGGCGCGCCGCCATCTGCCCGATGCCGAGCCGGCGCCGGTCGCGCCATCGTCGGCACACGCGTAAAGTGCGCGCCGCGCCGACTCAGAAAGCTTTGCCATGCGACAAATCGTCCTCGATACCGAAACCACCGGCCTGAACGCCCGCGCAGGCGACCGCATCATCGAAATCGGCTGCGTCGAGGTGGTCAGCCGCCGCCTGACCGGCCGGCGCCTGCATCAATACGTGAACCCCGAGCGCTCGAGCGATCCGGAAGCCTTGAAGGTCCACGGCATCACCGACGAATTCCTGGCCGACAAGCCCAAGTTCGAGGCGATCGCCGACGAATTGCTGGCCTTCGTCGCCGACGCCGATGTCGTCATCCACAACGCGAGTTTCGACGTCGGCTTCCTCGACGAGGAACTCACGCGCATCGGCCGGCCGAAGTTCAGCACCTATTGCGCGCGTGTGACCGACACCCTCGAATTGAGCAAGCAGCTCAATCCGGGCAAGCGGCACAACCTCGACGCCTTGTGCGAGCGCTATGGCATTTCCAATGCGCACCGCACGCTGCACGGCGCCTTGCTCGATGCCGAATTGCTCGCCGAGGTCTATCTGGCGATGACGCGCGGCCAGGACAGCCTGGTCATCGATCTTGAACAGGCCGCCGGTGCGAGCGCAGTGCGAGCCGACTTTTCGGGCCTCGATCTGGTGGTTTTGCGTGCCGATGACGACGAAATCGCTGCCCACGAGCGTTTGCTGGACGACATCGCCAAGGAGTGCAAAGGGGTGCCGATCTGGCGGGTCGCGAACTCGGCCGCCGATCCTATATAATGCGCGGCGTTGGGCGGTTAGCTCAGCGGTAGAGCACTGCCTTCACACGGCAGGGGTCACTGGTTCGATCCCAGTACCGCCCACCAACGAACTCAAGCACTTACGCAGTTTTTCGCCGGCCCCGCTCGGGGCTGGTGTAAGTGCTGGTGTAAATCCCCAAGTCTCTTTCGATCCAGCGTTTTGTGCCGGGAATGTGCCTGATCACGCCGCCCGTTTGCGTGGCACGGTCAGACGCAATTGCGCACGCAATCCGGCCCGCGCGCATAGGTTCACCAAAGCATCGAGCGAGAATTTGTCGATCGCCCCTTTGAGCAAGGCGTTCAGGCGTGGCTGCGTGATGCCCAGTTGTGCCGCTGCAGTCGCTTGCGTCAAGCCGCTGGCGGCATACCAGCGTTCGATTGCGATCATGCACTCGCTGCGCAAGGCGAGATTCGCCGCCTCGGTTTGAGAAAAGCCCAGATCTGCAAACACATTGCCGCCGCTGCGCTCCATCAGCAGCTTGTCGGATTGCGTCTTCATTTCATTGCCTCCATCAATTGCCGCAGCCGGGCCCGCGCCAAGTCCAGATCGGTTTTGGATGTGCGTTGGCTCTTTTTGCCGAACGCATGCAAGACATGCACGCAATCGCCGATCTGCGCCACATACAACACCCGCCATGCCGTTCCAACGTTGATGCGGATTTCGCGCACGCCCGCGCCAACGCTGGACATCGGCTTCCAATCAGTTGGTTCGAGACCGCGCTGTACGCGGTCGAGTTCGAACCCCGCTCGTCGCCGGGCGTTGACCGGAAAAGCGAGAATTGCCTTGCGGGCGTCGCCCAGGAAAAACAGTGTTTTCATGGTCGAGTTTATCTAAATTTTGATATAAATGCGCGTCTTTGTAGGGCCAAGGTTGCACGCCGCGCTTCAGATCGATGCAGGTGGGGCGTTGTCCGCCAGCATCTCATCGACCCGGTCGAGCACGGTTTGCATGCTGAACGGCTTGGTGATGTAGCCGTTTGCGCCCGATTCGAGGG
>CAXBRX010000126.1:0-8770 GCA_963977835.1 uncultured Derxia sp. | reverse complement strand
GCCCGATCGACATCGGTGCGCAAAGGCTCGGCTTCGCCGAGTTCGGGCAACAAGCGCGCGATCTCCTTGCGCAATGCGGGCGTCAGGTCGGTCGGCACCTGCTCGACGAGTTGACGCACGAGCCGCGTGAGCACCGCATAGGGCAGACGCGCGTCGCCGGGCCGGGCGGCGACGAGCAGCACGCCGCCGCGCGCCCGCGCAAAATCGCTGATCAGCCGCGTCTTGCCCAGACCGGCATCGCCGGTGACGATCACGGCACGGCCTTGCGCCCATGCCTCGCCCAAGCGCGCATATTCGACCTCGCGGCCGATCAGACGCGGCGGCCGCAACACGCCCACCGGCACCTGGCGCAACGCCACCGGCGCCAACTGGGCTTGCTCGATGGTGCGCAGCATGGCGAGGGTGTCGGGAGCCGGTCGCACGCCGAGTTCGTCCTTCAAGACACGCTCGCAATGCTCGAACGCCTCGATGGCCGCAGCGCGGTCGCCGCTCAGATAATGCAAACGCATGACCCGGCGATGCGCGGCCTCTGACAAAGGGTGCTCGGCCACCAGCCGCTGCGCGAGCATCAAGGCATCGGCGTATCCGCGCTCCTGTTCGCAACGGTCGGCCAACTGGTTCAGATGCGCGCTGCGCTCGCGCGCGAGACGGTCGCGTTCGCCGGCCAGCCATTGCGCGAATTCGGGCAGGTCATCGAAAGTCATCGTGCCGAGCAGTTCGGCCGGCGGCTTGTTCGGATCGTTGCGCACGGCGCTCGAGAGCGCGTCCACCATCACGCCCGGCGCGAGAGCCACGGATTCGCCATCATCGACCGCCACGGCCTGCAGCAATGCGCGCTGACTGAACAGCATCTGGCGCAGATTGCGCCGCGCGTCGGCCTCGCTCGCCTGCGGGTAAAGCATGCTCGCAATGCGCGCGCGCGGCACCGGACTGTTCAGCGCGACCAAGGCCAGCAGCGGCGCAATGCGCTTGCCCAGGACGACTTCAGCGCCGTCGCCATGCACGAAGCGCGGCGCGCCGAACAGCAACAGCCGCGGCGCACCCGCCAAAGAAGAGGAATCGGCGGTGTTCATGGCGTTAGATCGAGTCCAGGAATGCGCGCCCAGAACAGGCGCTGAACAGTCTGCATGACACACACCCTAGGCACGAACGCGTTATGTCGACGTTAGCTGCGCAGTGCCCGGCGCCAAATGGCCGCGAACGACTCAGGCATACTGGCGGATTCTAATGTCGGAGTTGGAACATGACGATTCGTTTTCCGATCGGCGTTGCAGCACTGGCTCTCCTCACCGCTTTGGGTGGCGCCGGGTGCGCCTCCGTCAGCGATGCCCAGACCCCCGAAGAAGCTCAGGCCGCCGCAGCGCGCGGCATCGATGCCGCCACGCGTACCGCCGCGTCGATCGCCGATGAAGTCCTCAAGCGCATCAACGGCGACAAGCATTGGCCGATCGTGATCACGCGCGGTGTGACCGGCGGCGAGCGCGCGCTGGCCGAAGTGGTCGGCACCCAGCTCATCGGCCGCGGCGCGACACTCGAAGCCACCTGCACCGAAAAATGCATCGAGGTGTCGATCATCGAACTGGTCGGGCTGTCGTTGTCGGAAGAACAAAAGCGCCAACTCTCGGCCGGCGACATTCTGCAAGTCGCGTCGAGCGCCACGCCCATCCTCGGGCAGATCACGCGCGTGACCGCCGATCACGGCAAGAAGGCGCCCGCCACGATCGTGATGTTCGTGACCCTCAGCAAGCGTGACGGCGCGCGCTACATCGAACGCCAGCAATTCATCGCACGCATCGGTGGCGCTTCGGTCGCGACCGGCGAACCGACCGCCTTGGCCGAACCCGACCAGCGCGTCGAAACGCCCAAGGCCAACTGAGCGCGAAGCCCGAGCGCGAGCATGACGCCCGCGCTTTAAGCCTCGTCTAAGTGATCGGACCGACACTGACTCGGTCGGCGCGCCAACCCCAGGCGCGCCCGCTCTGCGGACCACGACCACGATGCGCCTATTGCTCGTCGAAGACGATTCCATGATCGGCGAAGCCGTGCTCGACGCCTTGCGCGCCGAGCATTACGCCGTCGATTGGGTCCGCGACGGCGCGAGCGCCGACACCGCCTTGCGCACCCAGGCCTACGATTGCGTGTTGCTCGATCTGGGCCTGCCCAAGCGCGACGGCATCGAGGTGTTGCGTGAATTGCGCACGCGCAAGGACCGCACGCCGGTCCTCATCGTGACCGCGCGCGATGCAGTCGAACAACGCGTCGCCGGGCTCGACGCCGGGGCCGACGATTATCTGCTCAAGCCTTACGACCTCGACGAATTGCTGGCCCGTGTGCGCGCTCTGCTCCGCCGCAGCGCGGGCCGCGCGGAACCGGTCTACGAACATCAAGGCGTCTGCATCGCGCCCGCGACCCGCGAAGTGACGGTCGATGGCCAGCCGGTCGTGCTGTCGGCGCGCGAATGGGCGGTGCTCGAACCTTTGATCGCGCGGCCCGGCATGGTGTTGTCGCGCGCCCAGCTCGAAGAAAAGCTTTATGGCTGGAAGGACGAAGTCAGCAGCAATGCGGTCGAGGTCTACATCCACGGCCTGCGCCGCAAACTCGGCACCGACCTGATCCGCAATGTGCGCGGCGTCGGCTACATGGTGCCGCGCGCATGAGGCTGTTCGGCGTGCGTTCCTTGCGGGCCCGGTTGCTGGTCTTTTTGCTAGCGGCGGTGATCGGCGCGGCGCTGATCCAGGGCGTGTTCGCGTATCGCTCGGCGCTGCGCGAAGCCGATGCGATCTTCGATTACCACATGCAGCAGATGGCCTTGTCCTTGCGCGCCGGCACGCCGTTGTCGGGCCCGGTGCTGCCCGGCGGGGACGACCGCGAATTCGAATTTCTGATCCAGATCTGGACCGCCAACGGCGAACGCGTGTTCGAGTCCGCGCCCGATGCGCGCCTGCCGCAAGTCGCGGTGCTCGGTTTTTCCGACGCACGCGCGGGCGGCACGACCTACCGCGTTTTCACGTTGCAAATGCCCGCGCAGATCATCCAGATCGCGCAGGATCTGTCGGTGCGCCGGCAGATGGCGACCGCCTTCGCTTTCAGCACCATCGTGCCGGTCGCCTTGTTCGCGCCCATTCTCGTGCTCATCGTCTGGTGGGTCGTCACGCGCTCGCTCGCGCCGGTCACGCGCACCCGCGCACTGGTCGCCGCGCGCGCGGCCGACGATCCCGCGCCTTTGCCAGCCGACGACCTGCCCGATGAAATCCGGCCGTTGGTGGCTGAAATCAATTTGTTGTTCACCCGGGTGCGCGCTGCCTTCGATACGCAAAAGCAATTCGTCGCCGATGCCGCGCATGAACTGCGTTCGCCGCTGACCGCGCTCAAACTCCAGGTGCAAACGCTGCAGCGCGCGCCCGACGATCAAACCCGGCGCGTGGCGATCGAACGGCTCGCGGCCGGCATCGAGCGCGCGGCGCGGCTGGTCGAGCAATTGCTGGTGCTCGCGCGCCAGGAGTCGAACGCGCCGCTCACGCCGCAGGCCGTGCCTTTGGCGGCCCTCACCCAATCGGTGGTCGGCGATCTGCTGCCGATGGCGCAGGCGCGTGGCATCGATCTCGGTGTGGTGCGCGCCGATGCTGGCGAAGTGGATGGCGACCCCGACGCCTTGCGCGTGCTGCTGCGCAACCTGATCGACAACGCGATCAAATACGCGCCCGAACACGGCCGGGTCGATGTGGCCGTGCAAAGCGACGCGAACGAGGTGCAACTGATCGTCGATGACAACGGTCCGGGCATCGCCCCGGCCGACCGCACGCGCGTCTTCGACCGGTTTTATCGTGCGCCCGATGCGGGCGCGCTCGGCAATGGGCTGGGTCTGGCCATCGTCAAAACCATCGCCGAACGCCATGGCGCGTCGATCACGCTCGAACAAGCCCCCACGCTCGGCGGCCTGCGCGCATGCATCCGGTTACATCGCAGGGCGGCGGTTTAAGTCTCGTCTAAGTGTGCGGCCCGACATTGTCGGACATGGATCCGTCGATCCCGCATTGCATTCCCTTCCAGTCAGGAGAGCACATGAACAAGACCGTGACGCCCAAGCGCCTCGTCGTGGCGCTGCTTGCCGCCGGCGTATTGGCCGGCACCACCTCGTTTGCCTACGGACTCGGACACGACCGCGGCACCGCCGCGTCGAGTGCCTTGATCGCCGCGGCCGATGCGCCGGGCGCCGCCGCGCCGGCACCGATTCCGGCCGAGGCCATCGCCACCGCGGGCACCGCCTCGACGGCCGCCATCAGCGGCGTGGCCCTGCCCGATTTTTCCGTGATCACCGAGCGCTACGGCCCGGCGGTGGTCAACATCAGCGTCACCGGCACCACCAAGACCGCCGCCATCGTCGGCTCGCAACGCGGTGACCCGTTCGGCAACGATCCGTTCTTCGAATTCTTCCGTCGCTTCCAGGGCGGTGGCCAGTTGCAGGAGCGCGAAGTGCCCACGCGCGGCCAAGGCTCGGGCTTCATCGTCTCGGCCGACGGCATCATCCTGACCAACGCGCATGTGGTGCGTGACGCGAAGGAAGTGACCGTCAAGCTGACCGACCGGCGCGAATTCAAGGCCAAGGTGCTCGGCTCCGATCCCAAGACCGATGTCGCCGTGCTCAAGATCGCAGCCAGCAATCTGCCCGTCGTCGTGTTCGGCAAGACCTCGGACCTCAAGGTCGGCGAATGGGTGCTCGCGATCGGCTCGCCTTACGGCTTCGAGAATTCGGTCAGCGCCGGTGTGGTCAGCGCCAAGGGCCGCGCCCTGCCCGACGACAGCTTCGTGCCTTTCATCCAGACCGACGTCGCGGTGAACCCCGGCAATTCGGGCGGCCCTTTGTTCAACGCGCGCGGCGAAGTGGTCGGCATCAATTCGCAAATCTTCAGCCAGACCGGCGGCTATCAAGGCTTGTCGTTCGCGATCCCGATCGATGTGGCTGCTCGCATCAAGGACCAGATCGTCGCGACCGGCAAAGTGGCTCATGCGCGCCTGGGCGTGACGGTGCAGGAAGTCAATCAATCGCTGGCCGATTCGTTCAAGCTCGACAAGCCCGAAGGCGCCTTGATCGCGAATGTCGAAGCTGGCGGGCCGGCCGAGAAGGCCGGGCTCAAGAGCGGCGATGTGATCCGCTCGATCAACGGCAAGCCCATCGTCGCCTCGGGCGATCTGCCGGCCTTCGTCGGCCTGGCCAAGCCGGGCGACAAGGTCGTGCTCGATGTCTGGCGCGACGGCAAGCGCACCGAAGTCAACGCCACTCTGGCCGATTCGGGCGAGCGCGGCGAACGTGCGGCCAAGGACGATCAAGCCTCGGGCAAGGCACGGCTGGGATTGTCGTTGCGGCCTTTGCAACCGCAGGAAATGCGCGAGGCCGGCACCACTGGCCGCCTGCTGATCGAAGACGCGACCGGACCGGCCGCGCAAGCCGGCGTCGAATCGGGCGACATCCTGCTGGCCGTCAATGGCAAGCCGGTCACGAGCATCGAACAGGTGCGCGAGATCGTCGCCAAGTCCGACAAGTCGGTCGCTCTGCTGATTCAGCGCGGCGAAGACAAGTTGTTCGTGCCGGTACGTTTGATCTGAAGCCTGCTCCGCATTGCCGTGACCGCGAGGTCACGGCAATTGCGCGTCGCCCATGCGCGCGAGGATGATCCCCGTGCGATTGAGCAGATAAGGCGCGTTGCGGTTGCGATCGTAAAACCGCGGGTTGGGCAGCATGGCAGCGAGCTTGGCCGCCTGGCCCGCGCCGAGCTTGGCGGCGCTGATGCCGTAGTAATGCTCGGACGCGGCTTCGATGCCGAACACGCCCACGCCCCATTCCACGACGTTCAAATAAATCTCGAGGATGCGTTCCTTGCCGAGCCAGAACTCGAGCATGAAGGTGATCGCGAATTCCTCGCCTTTGCGCACATAGCTGCGCGACGCCGTCAGGAACAGATTCTTGGCCAATTGCTGGGTGATGGTGGAGCCGCCCGCGACCACCTTGCCGCGCCGCTTGTTGCGGTCATAGGCCTTTTCGAGCGCTTCGACATCGATGCCCGGATGCTCGGCGAAATTGCTGTCTTCGGCCGCGATGATCGCGCGCTTGATGTTGCGGCTGATCGCGTCGTAAGGCACCCAGACATGGCGGATTTCGACCGGGCCGGCGGCCTTGGGCGGCGCTTTCGGCGGTGTCTTGCGCGCCCCGGCGGCCGGCGCCGGCTCGGGCGGTTGCGCGAGCGCGAGTTCCTGCGCACGCATGAAGCTCGTGATCGGCGGATTGATGACCGCCATCAGACCGATCTTGACGAACAGAACGGCCTGAAAAATGAGCAGCGCCGACAACCCGGCCATGAGCACGAGCACGGTCTGACGAACGAAGGCTTTCATGACGATAAGCGAAGAGCCTTCACAAGGCCCGATGTCCTTCGGCGCGCACCCGATGGCGCAATTCTTCGATGACATGCGCGGTCGCCGGATGCGCACCGCGCCAGACGAAGAAAGATTCCGCCGCCTGTTCAACCAGCATGCCCAGGCCATCCGACGCGAGCGCCGCGCCGATGGTCTGCGCGTACTCCATGAACAAGGTCGGCTTGTCGGCGTACATCATGTCGTAGGCGCAGGCGCCGGGCGCGAACACTTGCGCAGGCAGGGGCGGAATGTCGCCGGCCAGGCTCGCGCTGGTCGCGTTGATGACCAGGTCGAACCGGCCATCGATGTGCATGAAATCGACTGCGCGCGTGCGGCCGATCGCGGCACCTTGCTCGGCGAGTTCATCGGCACGCAGCCGGGTGCGGTTCACGATCACGAGTTCGGCGGGCTCGGCTTCGAGCAAAGGCCGCAACACACCGCGCGCCGCACCGCCCGCGCCCACGAGCAGCACGCGCTTGCCTTCGATCGTCACGCCCAGATTGCGCGTGAGGTCGCGCACCAGGCCGACGCCGTCGGTGTTGTCGCCCCAAAGCTGACCGTCGCGCATCCACAAGGTGTTGACCGCACCGGCGCTTTCGGCGCGCGGCGTGTGCCGCATCGACAAAGTGAAGGCTTCGAGCTTGAACGGCACCGTGACATTGAGCCCTTTGCCGCCGCGCGCAAAGAACGCGCGCACCGTGGGCGAAAACTGATCGACGGGCGCCAAGATGCGTTCATAGACGAGCGCGGCGCCGGTCTGTTCGGCGAACATCGCATGGATGATCGGCGATTTGCTGTGCGCGATCGGGTTGCCGACCACCGCGTAATGGTCGGGCCCTTTGGAGGTCGCCTCGCTCATGGGTTATCGGCTGCGCGTTTCGATCGCGTCGTTGGTGAAGATCATGGTCCGCGTGATGGACAACAAATCCATCTCGGACTTCATCTGCTTGGTGAATTTGCCGTAAGGCGCGGCGCGCCGCACGATGTTGAGCGCCGCCATGTCGAGCACCCGGTTGCCCGAGGTCCGCGTGACATCGAGTTCGCGGATCTGCCCGTCCTTGTCGATCACCACGGTCAACTGGACCTGCCCGTACAAGCGTCCACGCGCTTCGATCGGGTAATTGAGATTGCCCCAGCGCTCGACCTTGGTACGAAAGGCGTCGACATACATCGCCGCCGCGTAATCCTTGGCGCTGGTGCCGAAGAAGTATTTCTTGGGCCGCTTGTTCTCGGCCTCGATGCGGTCGTTGATGATGGCCGCTTGTTGCGCGAGCGCACGCGCGCTGTCGACGATGTCTTCGGCGGTCGGATCGAGCCGGTCTTCGAGCGCCTTGCGATCGACGATGGGATCGACGCTGCGCTTGCCGTCGCGCACCGAAGCCAAGAGTTTTTGTTGTTCGCTTTCGAGCTGTTCGAGACGCTTGCGCTGTTCCTGCAAGGAATCGCCTTCGCGCGCATAGCCGACATTGGGCAAGGGGCTCGACGCCTGGCCCGCGTCCTTGTCGCCGCCGCCTTCGAAAGCCACCTGGGCCAACACCTCGGCCTTGCTCGGCGCGCGCTCGCTCTTGGTATTGAGCAGCACCACTTCGAGGCCGGGATCTTCGGCGCGCAGATTGAAAACTTCGGGCGCGACGAAGCGCACCGTCAACAAAGCCGCATGCACGCCGACCGAGATCATCAGCGCATAGGCGAAGATCCGGTTGGCGCCTATCCAGCGCGAAAGCGCGGACGGCGTATGGGCGGGCATGGCTGCGGCGGACATGCGGCGGATTCTACTGGCTACTCGGCTTCGCCGCCGCCGGTGCGCGGCGCATCGGAGACATCCTGCGGCGCTGCCGCGACATCCGGGCTTGCCGGCGCGTTCGCGTCTGCGTCCGGATCGGTTGCGGCTTCTGCCGCCGCATCGTCGTTGCCGGCCTCGTCGACGGCCTCCTCATCGATCGCTTCTTCCTCGATCGCTTCTTCGGCATGCACGGCAGCCAGGCGCAGTTCCAGGCTCAGGTCGATCTCGTCGATCGCGAGCACATCGACCTCGACATGGGTGCCGGGCGCGAGATGCGCGATGCCACCCAGGCGCGCCGCGATCGGCACATTCGACAAACGCACCGCCTCGTTGCGCAGCACCACGGCCGGCAGATGCGCCCCAGTGCCCACCAGGCCTTCTTGCGCGAGCCAGCGCAGGCTCCAATACCGCTCGAGATTGCCCTGCACCTCGGCATAGGCCGAATACGCGGCATCGAAGGCGCCGATGATGGCGAACAATTCGGCCGAATTCTTCTCGAACGGCGGGTGGACCGTCGGGTCGTCGGCGCGACGCACCGCCGCGATCAATTGCCATTGATTGACCAGATCGACATAC
>CAXBRX010000125.1:0-8801 GCA_963977835.1 uncultured Derxia sp. | reverse complement strand
GAGATCTAGATGCCCGCCCCGGCCCACATCGAGATCCGCGACCTCACGATGGCGTACGGGGATTTTGTCATCCAGCGCGACCTCACCTTCGACATCGGCAAGGGCGACATCTTCGTCGTGATGGGCGGCAGCGGCTGCGGCAAGAGCACCCTGCTGAAGCAGATGATCGGCCTCGCAAAGCCCGCGGCCGGCGCGATCGTCACGGGCACCGCGGTGGCGCTCCTCACCGACGGCGGGGCGTCGACGTCGTGGACCCCGGCGCAGGTCACCTTCCAGATCGACGGGGTCACCGTCGGCACCGCGGCGCCGTACTGGACGGTGTGGCTCGATGCCGTGATCGTCACGGGCCGCTGGTTGATGGTGACCGTGCCCGCGGTGAAGCCGGTGGCGGTGCCGAGTTCGGGAATCGACGGCGGCACGAGCGGATAGATGAACGCGTCGCGCACGCCCATCAAGGCGCCGAACGCGCGACCGGCGAGCGCCTCGGCGCTGTGTTCCTTGCCCTTGCGCTCCGACCAGTCCTTGAGCGTCACGAAAGCGAGCGCCGCGTTCTGGCCCTGGCCCGAGAAGCTGAAGCCGAGCACGCTGACCATCTTGTCGACTTCGGGCTGCTTGAGGAAGAAGCCTTCGGCTTGTTGCATGACCTGACGCGTGCGCTCTTGCGTCGCCCCCGGCGGCAATTGCACGTTGACGAGGATGTAGCCTTGGTCTTCGTTGGGCAGGAAGGACGTGGGCAGGCGATAGAACAGCCAGCCGACCACGACGACCAGCACCGCGAAGATGACGAGCATGCGGCCGCTGCGCGCGATCAACCTGCCGACCCAGGATTCATAGCCCTTGGCCGTGCTGGCGAACCAGCGGTTGAACCAGCCGAAGAAGCCGGTCTTCGCATGATGATGCCCGGCCTCGACCGGCTTGAGCAGCGTGGCGCACAGCGCGGGCGTGAGCGACAGCGCCAAGAAGGCCGAGAACACCATCGCGCTCACCATCGACAGCGAGAACTGCCGATAGATGTTGCCGACCGAGCCGCTGAAGAACGCCATCGGCACGAACACCGACACCAGGGTGACGGTGATGCCGACGATGGCGGCGCTGATCTGGCCCATCGCCTTGCGCGTCGCTTCGAGCGGAGACAGCCCTTCCTCGCTCATGATGCGCTCGACGTTCTCGACCACCACGATCGCATCGTCGACGAGGATGCCGACCGCGAGCACGAGACCGAACATGGTCAGCACATTGATCGAGAAGCCGGCCGCCGACATGACGGTGAACGCACCCATCAGCGCGACCGGCACGACGATGGTCGGGATCAGGGTGTAGCGCAGGTTCTGCAGGAACAACAGCATCACGAGGAAGACCAGCACCACGGCTTCGAGCAGGGTCTCGACCACTTGCGAGATCGAAATCTGCACGAAGCGCGAGCTGTCGTAAGGCACGTCGTACTTCACGCCATGCGGGAAGTACTTTTCGAGCTCGGCCATGCGTTCGCGGATCGCGGTCGCGGTCGCGAGCGCATTGCCGGTCGGCGAAAGCTGCACGCCGATACCGGCCACGTCCTTGCCGTTCAGGCGCGCGCGGGTCGCATAGCTCTGACCGCCGAGTTCGATGCGCGCGACATCCTTCAGCCGCACCGTCGAACCGTCGGTGTTGGCACGCAGAACGATGTTGCCGAATTCCTCGACCGATTGGAGCTGCCCATCGACCACCACGGTGGCGCTGATGCGCTGATCGGGCGTGTTGGGCAGATCGCCGATCGAACCGGCCGAGACCTGCGCATTCTGCGACCGGATCGCCGCATTGACGTCAGCCACCGAAAGCTTGTAGCCCACGAGCTTGGCCGGATCGATCCAGATGCGCATCGCGCGCTCGGAACCGAACAATTGCGCTTGGCCCACGCCCGGCGTGCGCTGGATTTCAGGCACCACGTTGCGCGACGCGTAATCGCCGAGCGCGATCGGGTCGTAGCGCGGATCGTCCGAGACCAGCATCACGACCATCAGGAAGTTCGAGCGCGACTTGTCGACGCGCACGCCCTGTTGCGTGACCGCCGCAGGCAGACGCGGCGTGGCGCGGCTCAAGCGGTTCTGCACATCGACCTGGGCGAGATCGGAATTGGTCCCGGTCTCGAAGGTCAGCGTCAGCGTGCCGGTACCGTTGGCCTGGCTCACCGACTCCATGTAGATGAGGCCGGGCGAACCGTTCATTTCCTGCTCGATCACGCTGAGCACGCTGTCTTCGAGCGTCTTCGCCGAGGCGCCCGGGTAAGCGACCGACACCACGATCGACGGTGGCGCGATGGTCGGGTATTGCGAGATCGGCAGCTTGGTGATCGACACCGCCCCCGCCACCAGGATGAAAAGCGCGATCACCCAGGCAAAGATCGGGCGATCGATGAAAAATTTGGCCATGAACGTCGCCCCTTACTTCGTAGCGGCCGGCGCAGCGCCGGTCTTGGCGGCAGGCGCGGCAGCGTCGGCCTTCTTGGCCGGCGCTGCAGCATCGGGTTTGGCTTCGGGTTTGGCCGCGGCACCGGCGGGCGCAGCGGGAGCCGCGCCAGGAGCCGCACCAGGTTGCCAGGGCACCGCCTTGACGGTGGCGCCCGGACGCAGCTTCTGGAAGCCGTCGACCATCACCTGATCGCCGGCGTTCAAGCCGCTCGTGACCACCCATTGGCCGCCTTGTTCGTTGCCGATCTTGATCATGCGCGGCGCAACCTTGCCGTCGGCGCCGACCACCATGACCGAATCCCCTTGCGCCGAGCGCGTGACGGCTTGTTGCGGCAGCAAGATGGCATCGCCGGCCTGGGCTTGTTCGAGGCGCACCCGCACATACATGCCCGGCAACAGCATCGAATCCGGATTCGGCACTTCGGCACGCAACGTGACCTGGCCCGAGGTTTCGTCCACCGTGATGTCGGAGAACAATAGCTTGCCGGTCTTCGCGTATTCGCTGCCGTCATCGAGCACCACGCGCACACTCGCGGCCTCGGAGCCCGAAGCACGCTTCAAGCGGCCATCGGCCAAGGCCTTGCGCAGACGCAGCACTTCGCTCGCCGGCTGGGTGAAGTTCACATACATCGGGTTGATCTGTTGAATCAGCGCGAGTTGGGTCGCTTCGGTGGCGCTGACCAAGGCGCCTTCGGTCACGAGCGCACGGCCGATGCGCCCGGAAATCGGGGCCAGCACCGCGGTGTACTCGAGATTGATACGCGCGGTCTCGACGGCTGCCTTGCCCGCGGCGACATCGGCCTCGGCCTGCTTCTGGGCCGCGACTGCATCGACGTAATCCTGCTTGCTGATCGCATTGGCCTCGAACAAAGGCTTGTAGCGCTCCGCACGCGCAGTGGCTTGCGTCAACGCGGCCTGGGCCTTGGCCAGCGAAGCCTGGGCGCTTTCGGCGCTGGCGCGGTAAGGCGCGGCATCGACCTGGAACAAGGATTGGCCGGCGCGCACTTCGCCACCTTCGCGGAACAAGCGCTTTTGCAGCACGCCAGTGGCGCGCGCCCGCACTTGCGCCACACGCGCAGCTTCGAGACGGCCCGGCAATTCGGTCACCAGACCGATCGCGCCCGGCGTCACCGTCACCACGCCCACTTCGGCGGGCGGCATGCCGCCGCCAGGCCCGGCGCCGGGGCCGCCCTGTTGTTGACCGCAAGCGGCGAGCGTTGCGGCAAGCACCAGTGCTGCCACAGGCAAACCTGTACGCGCGATGCGCGTGGCGAATCGGGAGTTGGCTGACATAGAAAAGGTTCTTTCAGGGAGAGATCGGCGAGCGAGCAAAAACAATCCGGCCAGCGAAGTCTGCTACGGCAGCTTTGCGCTTGTATTGCCGGGAATTGCGGTAGTATACATACATTGTTGAATGTATGTATAAACCCCAATGTGTCAGGGGATATGCACCATCCTGCTGGAGGAGTCGTGGCCCGTCGCACCAAAGAAGAAGCTCAGGAAACGCGTACGCGGATCATCGATACCGCGGAGGAGCTCTTTCATCGCCGCGGGCTGTCGCGAACGTCTTTGCATGACATCGCCCAGGCTGCCGGGGTCACGCGCGGCGCCGTGTATTGGCATTTCAAGGACAAGGCCGAGTTGTTCAACGCGATGATGGATCGCGCGACCCTGCCCTTCGAGCAAAGCCGCATCCAACCGAACGACGACCTGCGCGCCGATCCGCTCGGCCGCCTGCGCGCCAACATGATGACCGCGCTCACGGTGACGGCCAACGATCCGAAGGTGCGGCGCGTGTTCGAGATCGCCTTGCACAAGGTCGAGTATGTGGATGAGCAGCAAGCGCTGCTCGATCGTCATCTGGCCGAGCGCAATCGGTGCGTGATGGAAGCCGAATTGGCCTTGCGCGCAGCGATGGAGCAAGGTCTGATCAAGACCGAATCGACTTCACGCGCGATCGCGCTCACCCTGTTCAGCCTGCTGGACGGCCTATTGCACAACTGGCTGCTGGATCGCGACGCCTTCGATCTGGTGACCGTCGGCGCTGCGGCCATCGACATCCATCTGGCCGGCCTGCAATGCGAAGCTCGCGCAGCCCGGGCCGCGGCCGCCGCGAAGGGATCCGCGGCGCCGGTGCACCCATGAACGCTCAGGCCGCCAGCGGCTTGTAGCGGATGCGCTTGGGCGCCACGCCTTCTTCGCCCAGACGGCGCTTCTTGTCGGCCTCGTATTCCTGGTAGTTGCCGTCGAAGAACACCCATTGCGAATCGCCTTCGCAGGCCAGGATGTGGGTCGCGATGCGGTCGAGGAACCAGCGGTCGTGGCTGATGACGAGCACGCTGCCCGCGAATTCGAGCAAGGCTTCTTCGAGCGCGCGCAAGGTTTCCACATCGAGGTCGTTCGACGGTTCGTCGAGCAGCAGCACATTGCCGCCTGCGAGCAAGGTCTTGGCCAGATGCAGCCGGCCGCGTTCGCCGCCCGACAGATTGCCGACGATCTTCTGTTGATCGCCGCTCTTGAAATTGAAACGGCCGATGTAGGCGCGCGAAGGCATCTCGAATCTGCCGACGGTGAGGATGTCGGCGCCATCGGAAATCGCTTCCCAGACGGTTTTGTCATTGGGCAGCGCATCGCGATGCTGATCGACCGATGAAATCTTCGCGGTCGTGCCGATCACGACTTCGCCGCTGTCGGGCTGTTCCTTGCCGAGGATCATCTTGAACAGCGTCGATTTGCCGGCGCCGTTCGGGCCGATGATGCCGACGATGGCGCCGGGCGGAATCTTGAAGCTGAGCTTGTCGATGAGCAGCCGGTCGCCGAAGCCCTTGCTGACGTCCTTGAACTCGATGACTTCATTGCCGAGCCGCTCGGCGACCGGAATGAAGATTTCGTTGGTCTCGTTGCGCTTCTGATAATCGACGCTCGACAATTCCTCGAAGCGCGCCAGACGCGCCTTGCTCTTGGCCTGACGGCCCTTGGGGTTCTGGCGCACCCATTCGAGTTCCTGCTTCATCGCCTTGATGCGCGCGGCTTCCTGCTTCGATTCGGTCTCGAGACGCGCTTCCTTCTGTTCGAGCCAGGAGCTGTAATTGCCCTTCCACGGGATGCCATGGCCGCGGTCGAGTTCGAGGATCCATTCGGCCGCGTTGTCGAGGAAGTAGCGGTCGTGGGTCACGGCGACCACGGTGCCCGGGAAGCGCTGCAGGAATTGTTCGAGCCAATCGACCGATTCGGCGTCGAGGTGGTTGGTCGGCTCGTCGAGCAGCAGCATGTCGGGCTTGGACAGCAACAAGCGGCACAACGCCACCCGGCGCTTCTCGCCGCCCGACAGATTCTTGATCACCGCCTCCCAGGCCGGCAGACGCAGCGCATCGGCCGCGATCTCGACCTGGTGGCCGGTGTTGTCACCCGCCGCAGCAATGATGGCTTCGTACTTCGCCTGTTCTTCGGCGAGCTTGTCGAAATCGGCATCGGGCTCGGCATAGGCGGCGTAAATTTCCTCGAGCTTTTGCTTGGCTTCCATCACCTCGCCCATGCCGCCTTCGACCGCCTGGCGCACCGTCGATTCCGGATCGAGCTGAGGCTCTTGCGGCAGATAGCCGATGCGGATGCCCGGCATCGGCACGGCTTCGCCTTCGATGTCCTTGTCGACCCCGGCCATGATCTTGAGCAGGGTCGATTTACCGGCGCCGTTGAGGCCCAGCACGCCGATCTTGGCGCCCGGGAAGAACGACAAGGAAATATCCTTGAGAATCTGGCGTTTGGGCGGGACGATCTTGCCCACGCGGTTCATTGTGTAGACGTACTGAGCCATGGCGATCCGGATGCGGGGTTGCGCAAAAGCCGCGAGGGTACATGATCCGCGACGACATCGCGCCCGCCCGTGCGCCTGCTGCGCCGGCGGTGCCGGATCAGATCGGGAGGACATGCATGTCGTCGAAATCATCTTGGGGCGTGCGGCCGCTGCTGCTGTGCGCCATCGCCGCGCCCCTGCTGTTGGGTGCTTGTGCCCAGACCCCCATGCCCACACCGACGGACCAGCGCCATGCCGCGCAGATCGTCGATGCGGAACGCCGGTTTGCCGCCGCCGTCGCCGAACACGGAGTCCGCGACGGCTTCCTGCAATTCGTGGCGACCGACGCGGTGCTCATCCGCAAGGAGCCGGTGCCCGCAGTCGCCACCTTGCGCGACGAACCCGAAGGGCGGATCTGGCTCGACTGGTACCCCGAACGCATCGTCACCTCCGCGGTCGGCGATCTCGCCTTGAGCACCGGCCCGTACGAAACCCGCGCCGAACGCAGCGGCCAGCGCAGTGCGCTCGGACGCTTCTTCACGCTCTGGCGGCGCGATGAATTCAACACCTGGAAAGTCGCATTCGATGCCGGCGTCAGCACCGGCCGGCGCGATTGCGCCCCCTGCCTGCCCGGCCCGGCACAGCGCACCCGCGTCGATTGGACCTGGCCGAGCAGCGATCAGGCGGCATCGACTGTGCGCGATGCCGAACTGCGTTTCGAGCTCGCGCAATCGGTCGGCGATCTGGCAGCACTGCGCCAGGCATTGCACCCCGATCTGCGGGTCTTGCGCGAAGGGGCCGGCGCCCTCGCCGCGGACGACGCCGCGCAAGCGGTTTTTGCCCTGGCGCGCTGGGAAACCACCGACCGTTCACCGCTGCAGGTCGCCGCTTCGGACGACCTCGCCTATGCCTACGGCACGATGCGCTCGACCGCCGACGGCCACGCCAACTGGGCCCGGGTCTGGATACGCAGTGCGAACGGCTGGCGCGTGTTGCTCGACTGGACCGATCTGCCAGCGCAGAAATAGCGCGCGCACAAAAAACAAGCCCCGGCATGCCGGGGCTTGATTCAACATCGATCGGCGGCCTGTTGGGCGCCGAGATCAGACCGAATTACATCGGCGTGATGTTGGTCGCTTGCAGACCCTTGGGGCCTTGAGCAACTTCAAACGAAACCTTTTGGTTTTCTTGCAGGGTCTTGAAACCCTTGGAGTTGATCGCGGAGAAATGCGCGAACAGGTCTTCGCCGCCGCCATCGGGAGTGATGAAGCCGAAACCCTTCGCATCGTTGAACCACTTGACGGTACCGGTTGCCATATTTGAAACGTCTTTCCAAGTAAAGAGGGATGAAATTGGGCGATTGCCCCGCCTGACGGCGATATCGCTCGGAACAAGAAAGGAATGACAGCCTGCTACCGCACTACTCAACTTGGTTCCAGCAAATACGCGCGCAAGGTAACACAATTTTTTGCGTAGCTCCTATCACCCAAAGGTGCCTCCTGTATCGCGGGAGCATCGTTGTGCTGTCGCGACTTCGCGACGCGAGCGCCCACTGACAAAAGCGCACCAATTTGGTCGCACGATCGGCGCTGGCGGCATTTCATGCCCGCAAGCCGACGTTTCGTCGCAGACCGATCGCTTGCAACGATCGCCACGCCTACCTTGCGCTCCATCGAATGCACCCTGCATTCGCTTCGCAAAAGGGGAACACATCGTGCGCGACCATCAACTCGACAACCGGCTCAATCTGATCGCCGTCCTGGCCGCGTTCGGCATGCTGGCCTTCGGCGCGGTGGACGGCGCACTCAAAGACGTGCGCGCGCAAGCGGCGATCACTGAAGTGCAACTGCCGCGCGTGGTCGTGCAGGCCGAGCGCGAAAAACCCCAGGCGCTCAGGGCAAATCCTGATGCCGTGGTCTGCGCCGACCGCGCGCCGCTGACGCTGCGCGACACCTTGCCCGCCACACAGATGAACTGACACGCGGCTGCCACCCGGCACCTGGGCTCGCGCGCGCATCGACGGTATCCTCGCGCCACGACAACCAAGCTCTGGGAGACCGCGCATGCGCTGGCAAGGAGAACGCGAAAGCGACAATGTGGTCGACAGCCGCGACGGCGGCAGCGGTGGCGGCCTGCCCATCGGCGGGCGCTCGATCGGCATCGGCACCGTGGTGATTGCGCTGGTGGTGGCCACCGTGCCCGACGTGGCGCGCGTCGCGCGCGGTTCGGCGGTGGCCTTCGAACACAAGGGGCGCATCTATGTGATCGGCGGAAACGGCATGCACCCGGGCGTGAAGCCGGCGCCGCTGTGGTCGGACATGGCGCAGCGTTCCTATGCCGACGTCGATGAATACGATCCGGCGAGCAACAGCTGGCGCGCGCGCACGCCGATGCCGACGCCGCGCAACCACATGTTCGGCGGCATCGTCGACGGCAAAATCTACGTCATTGGCGGGCGCCTCGGGCCGTCGTTCATCGGTGCGGCCACCAACGTCGATATCGTCGAGCAATATGATCCGGAGGCCGACAAATGGGGCGCCCCGCAGCCGCGCATGTTAACG
>CAXBRX010000124.1:0-8828 GCA_963977835.1 uncultured Derxia sp. | reverse complement strand
CGTAGGGCCGCGGCGTCGGCAGGATCTGCATGAAGGTGCCGTGTTCCTTATCGCCGGGGGTGGAATCACCGGAGGTGGCGGAGTACCCGCCGCGCACCGGCGTTCGCCACATGGGGGTCAACGGGCCGGGGCCCAGGGTTGTGGTGATGCCGGACTCGGCCCAGACGCCCGCGCGCCCTTGGCCGCGCCGAAATCGGCGTCCGCCGTCCGCAGCGCCGTGATCGTCGCGCGCATCAAGGTCGATGCCGGGGGCAATCCGCAAGTCGAGATCGTGCGTTCGCCCGACGCCGAGATGAGCCAGCGCGTCGTTCAGAGCGTGCGCACCGCCGCCCCCTTGCCGGCACCGCCGCGTGCCCTGGCGGCGCAATTGAGCGCCGGCTATACCGAGTCGTGGTTGTTCAATACCGATGGCCGGTTCCAGATCCGCACGGTTGCGCGTCCACAAATGAACGAATGACGGTCTCGGCGATAATGCGCAGCCTGCACTGAACCGGGACCCGAATTGAACGACACCTTTCTGCGCGCGCTGCTGCGCCAGCCGACCGAATACACCCCGTTGTGGCTGATGCGCCAGGCGGGGCGCTACCTGCCCGAATACAACGCCACGCGCCGCCGCGCAGGGTCGTTTCTCGGCCTGGCCAAGACGCCTGCCTACGCATGCGAAGTCACCCTGCAGCCGCTCGACCGGTATCGCCTCGATGCGGCCATCCTGTTTTCCGACATCCTGACGGTGCCCGACGCGATGGGGCTCGGTCTGTATTTCGCCGAAGGCGAAGGGCCCAAATTCGAACGTCCGGTGCGCGACGAGGCCGCGGTCGCCGCTCTGCGCGCGCCCGATCTGAACGACTTGCGGTATGTCTTCGATGCGGTCGGCGAAATACGCAACGCGCTCGCGGCGCGCGGCGAGGCCACGGTGCCCTTGATCGGCTTCTCGGGCAGCCCGTTCACCCTGGCCTGCTACATGGTCGAAGGCGGCGGCTCCGATGATTTCCGCACCATCAAGACCATGCTGTACGCGCGGCCCGATCTGCTGCATCGCATCCTCGAAGTGAATGCCGAGGCGGTGGCCGCCTACCTCAATGCGCAGATCGATGCGGGCGCACAAGCCGTCATGATCTTCGACACCTGGGGCGGGGTGCTGGCCGACGGCGCGTACCAGGAATTCTCGCTCGCCTACATGCGCCGCGTGGTTGCGGGTCTCAAGCGCGAAGCCCGCGGCGCGCGCGTGCCGTCGATCGTCTTCACCAAAGGCGGCGGCCTGTGGCTCGAACAAATCGCCGATTGCGGCTGCGATGCGATCGGACTGGACTGGACCGTCAATCTGGGTGCGGCACGTGCGCGAGTAGGCGCTCGCTGTGCCTTGCAGGGCAATCTCGACCCCAACGTTCTGTTCGCTCCCGAAGCGCAGATCCGCAAGGAAGTCAGCCGGGTGCTCGACAGCTACGGCGCGCATGCGCCCGGCAGCGGCCATGTGTTCAACCTCGGCCATGGCATTTCGCAATACACGCCGCCCGAGGCCGTCGAGATCCTGGTCGACCAAGTACACACTCACTCGCGCGGCCTTCACAGTTGTTAAGGCTCACGCAAGCCAGGCGCGCGCCGGGGGCCAGACGCGAAGGTGTCATCGAATCGACATGCGCTGGCCGACTTGACTTATGCACAAAATTCGCTCCACGAATCCGGGTCTCGGTTTCGTGCTGGCGTGCGCGGCCTCATGTTTTAAGTGTTTGATTTGTCAAGCGTTTTTATTGCCGCAATTTTGGGCTGGGGAAGCAAGGCCTTGATTTAAAGGGGTTTTGGCAAGATGACCCTGCAGGTGTCCACAAAGTTATCCACAATTCTTGTGGATACCTAAATTGCCTTTGAATTTCATCAACTTGCAATCAACTCCTCGGCTCTTGCAAGAACTCGCCGGTTAGCCGCAGATGGCCCTTTCGTCTTCCATCGCACGTGTTGCGCTGCCGGTCCCGGGCGCGGAGCCGTTCGACTTTCTGCTCGATGCGCCGCTGAATGCGCGCACCGATCTGGTCGGGCAGCGTGTTCTCGTGCCCTGGGGGCGTAAGCAGGCGATCGGCGTCGTGGTCGAACTTGCGAGCGCGTCCGCGCAACCAGCCGAAAAGCTGCGGCCCATCGTTGCGCTGCTCGACGATTTGCCGCCTCAGACTGCCGACTGGCTCGCGTTTGCGGCATTCGCCGCGCGCTATTACCAACGCGGCCTCGGCGAAACCATGTTGCAAGCGATGCCCGATCCGCTGCGCGCGGCCGATCGGTATCGCAGCAAGACGCCGGGCGTCTGGCAGGCGCCGGCCATCCAGCGTGCGCTCAAGCGCATCGCGAAAACGGCGCCGCCGCAAGCAAACCCCGAGGGCCTTGCTCCGCTTTTGCACCCCGCCCAGCAGGCCGCGCTCGCAGCGCTGGCCGACGCGCCCGAGCAGGGTGGCAAACCGATCCTGCTGCATGGTGTGACGGGCAGCGGCAAGACCGAGGTCTATCTGCATGCCGCGCAACGCACGCTGGCCGCCGGGTTGCAGGCGCTCGTGCTGGTGCCCGAGATCAATCTGACGCCGCAGTTGTACGCGCGCTTCGCCGACCGGTTTGCCGGGCGCCGGGTCTATGCGCTGCACAGCGGGCTGGCCGAGGGCGAGCGCACCGAAGCCTGGGTCGCCGCCGCGACCGGTGCCGCCGACATCATCCTCGGCACCCGCCTGGCGGTGTTCGCGCCTTTGCCGCGGCTCGGGCTGATCATCGTCGACGAAGAACACGATCCGTCCTACAAGCAACAAGAAGGGCTGCGCTATTCGGCGCGCGACCTCGCGGTCTGGCGTGCGCACCAATTGCGCCTGCCCGTCCTGCTCGGCTCAGCCACGCCTTCGCTGGAATCGTGGTGGAACGCCGAACAAGGCCGTTACCGTTGCATCACCATGGCCGAACGCGCGCGTGCCGGTGCGGTGCTGCCGACCATGCGATTGATCGACACCAGCGTCGATCAGGCGCGCGACGGCTTGTCGCAGGCCGTCAGGCAGGCGCTCGAACAGACCCATGCGCGCGGCGAGCAAAGCCTGGTGTTCATGAACCGCCGCGGCTATGCGCCGGTGCTCGCCTGCGCCGCCTGCGGATGGGTTGCGGGCTGCAAGCGCTGTACCGCCCATGCCGTGTTCCACAAGGCCGACGGCCGCCTGCATTGCCATCATTGCGGCTGGGAGACCCGGGTGCCGGTGGCTTGCCCGACCTGCGGCAATCTCGATCTCGCGCCGCTCGGGCGTGGCACCCAGCGCATCGAGGAGAACCTGGCGGCGGCCTTGCCCGGCGCGCGCATCGCCCGCATCGATGCCGACAGCACAAGGCGCAAGGGCAGCGCTTCGGCCTTGTTCGAGCAGATGCATGCGGGCGCCATCGATGTCCTGGTGGGCACACAGATGGTGGCCAAGGGCCATGATTTCGAACGCGTCAGTCTGGTCGTGGTGCTGGGCGCCGATGCGGCCTTGTTCAGCGCCGATTTCCGCGCGCCCGAGCGTTTGTTCCAGCAACTCATGCAGGTGGCCGGGCGCGCCGGACGGGCCGCGACCCCGGGGCGGGTGCTGATCCAGACCCGATACCCGACCCATCCGATGTTCGCGGCCCTGGTCGCACACGATTACGCGCATTACGCGCATCAATTGATCGAAGAACGTCGCGACGCCGGCCTGCCGCCGTTCACGCATCAGGCCATCCTGCGCGCCGAGGCCAAGAAGCTCGAGACCGCGCTGGCCTTCTTGCAGGACGCGCGTGGGCTGGTCGCCGCCGAAGGCGTGCGCGCCTACGATCCGGTGCCGATGACCTTGACCCGCCTGGCCAATATCGAGCGCGCGCAATTGCTGGTCGAATCCGCGTCGCGCGCAGTCCTGCAAGCCTTCTTGCCGCGCTGGACGGCCGCGCTCGGTGTGCGCGGCGCGGTGCGCGCGCGCGGCGTGCGCTGGCATCTGGAAGTCGATCCGCTCGACATCTGAGCCTGTTAGACTCGCGGCCCCCAGCGAGCGGCACCATGAATTTCCCCCTCAATCCGGCCCAACGCGAAGCGGTCGTCACGATCGATCAGCCCTGTCTCGTGCTCGCGGGCGCGGGCTCGGGCAAGACGCGCGTCATCACCGCCAAGATTGCGCATCTGATCGCCAACGGCTACGAGGCCCGGCAGATCGCGGCGCTGACCTTCACCAACAAGGCCGCGCAGGAAATGAAGGAGCGTGCCGACGGTTTGCTCAAGGAGCGCGGGCAGTCGGCGCGCGGCCTGGTCGTCAGCACTTTCCATTCGCTCGGCGTGCGCTTGTTGCGCGCCGAGGCCCAGCATCTGGGCTTGAAGCCCGCGTTCTCCATCCTCGATGCGAGCGATGCCTACGCGATCGTGCAAGAACAATTGCAGACCACCGACAAGAAGTACATCTGGGCGGTCGCGAACCGGATCTCGTTGTGGAAGAACGCGCTGGTGGCGCCCGACGACGCGGTGCGCACCGCGGCCAACGAAGACGAGGTCATCGCCGCGCGCGTCTATCGCAATTACGACGCCACGCTGCGCGCCTACCAGGCGGTGGACTTCGACGACCTGATTCGTCTGCCGGTGGAATTGTTCCGCCAGCAGCATCCGCGCTTGTTGCATTGGCAAGGGCGGCTGCGCTACCTGCTGGTGGATGAATACCAAGACACCAACGCCTGCCAATACGCGCTCATGCAATTGATCGCCGGGCGCGATGGCAGCCCGGGCGCGTTCACCGCGGTGGGCGACGACGACCAAAGCATCTACGCCTGGCGCGGCGCGACCATCGAGAACATCGCCCAACTCGAAACCGATTGGCCGCGCTTGAAGGTCGTCAAGCTCGAACAGAATTACCGCTCGAGCCAGCGGATTTTGTCGGCCGCGAATGCGTTGATTGCGCACAACCCCAAGCTGTACGAAAAAAAGCTCTGGTCCGACCACGGCATGGGCGATGCGATCCGCACCACGCCGTATGAACACGATGAAGACGAAGCGCGCAATGTGGTCACGCGCATCATCGGCCTCAAGTTTGAAAAGCGCGCCGAATATCGCGACTTCGCCATCCTTTACCGCAGCAACCATCAGGCGCGCATCTTCGAGCAGTTTCTGCGCAACGAAAAAATTCCGTATGTGATGTCGGGCGGGCAAAGCTTTTTCGAGCGCGCCGAGATCAAGGATGTGATTGCGTATCTGCGCCTCATCGCCAACGGCGACGACGACCCCGCCTTCATCCGCGCGATCACCACGCCCAAGCGCGGCATCGGCACCACCACGCTCGAACAACTCGGCACCTATGCCGGCACGCGCGAGGTCTCGTTGTTCGAGGCGGCTTATCTGCCCGGCGCGCACGACAAGCTCGGACGCAAGCTCGACGACATCCGCGCCTTCGGCGATTTCATCAATCGCCTGACCTACCGCGCCGAGCGCGAGACCGGCGACGAAGCCGTGGGCGCGCTGATGGACGAGTTGCTGCGCGCGATCGGCTATGAAGCGCATCTGTACGACCAGCACGACGAGCGCGCGGCCCAGCAGAAATGGCAGAACGTGCTCGACTTCGTGCAATGGCTGCGCCAACGCGCGGCGGCCGATGAATTCCAGAAACCGCGCACCCTGATCGAAGTCGCGCAGACCGTCGCCATCATGTCGATGATCGACAAGAACGATGCCGATCTCGACGCGGTGCGCCTGTCGACCTTGCATGCGGCCAAAGGGCTTGAATTTCCGCATGTGTTTCTCGTCGGCGTCGAAGAAGGGCTGTTGCCGCATACCCGCGCCGACGAAGACGAAGGCGCGGCGCGCATCGAGGAAGAACGGCGATTGATGTACGTGGGCATCACGCGCGCGCAGCGCTCATTGCATGTGAGCTGGTGCAAGAAGCGCAAGCGCGGCCGAGGCAAGGCCGCTGAAAGCGTGGTCTGCGAGCCGTCGCGCTTCGTCGCCGAAATGGGGCTCGACGCCGCGCATCAACAGGTGAGCGCCGCCGAAAAGCGCGATCCGCGCGCGATGTTTGCGGATTTGAAGGCGATGCTGGGGCGTTGAGTCACGCGGTGTTGCACCGCAAAGCCGAAAATCGCGCAAGCTGTCAGCCACACGCAAGCTTGAACAGGCGCAATCGAACATCGGAGCCATGCGCCTGTCCGGCGCCCGACAAGGATCGACATGCTGACCGCGCTGATCACCGACATCCACGCCAATCGCGAAGCCTTCGAGGCTTGTCTTGCGCATGCGGATCGGCATGGCGCGCAGCGCTATCTGTTCCTCGGCGATTTCGTGGGTTACGGCGCCGATCCGGGCTGGGTCGTGGACAAGGTCATGAGCCTCGTGGGGCAGGGCGTTGCGGTCGCCTTGATGGGTAACCATGATTCGGCCGCGGCGGTCGCGCCGCGCGATCAGCTCAACCAGGATGCACGTCAGGTCATCGACTGGACGCGCGCGCATTTGAACCCGGCCCAGCTCGACTTCCTCGCGCATCTGCCGCTCAAGCATGAAGACGGCCCTTGCCTGTACGTGCATGCGAACGCGTATGCGCCTGCCGAGTTCGAATACATCACCGGCGCTTTCGAGGCCGGGCGCAGCATGCGTTCGACGCGTTCGCGCATCACCTTCTGCGGCCATGTGCACGAGCCCATGCTGTATCACATGGGCGTCAATCAGCGCACCGAGGAATTCCTGCCGGTGCCGGGCAGTCCGATCCCGCTTTCGGCTTCGCGGCGTTGGCTGGCACTGCCAGGCTCGTGCGGCCAGCCGCGCGATGGCAATCCGGCCGCCTGTTATGCGAGCTTCGATGAAATCACCCACATGCTGACTTTCTGGCGCGTGCCTTACGATCATCAAGAGGCTGCGCGCAAGGTGCGCGTGGCGGGTCTGCCGCAACGCCTGGCCACCCGGCTCGAAGGCGGCATCTGAGGTCTGTCATGAATTCCGGACAACGTCTGGCGCCCGGCGTCGAGATCGACGGGTATGTGCTCGAAGCGCATCTGCATCGCGGCGGCATGGCCGCGTTGTGGCGCGTGCATCATCCGAATCTGCCGGGCCCGGCCATCATGAAGATTCCCATGTTGTCCGATCCGAGCGATCCGACCGCGATCGTGAGCTTCGAGGTCGAGCAGATGATCATGCCTTTGCTCACCGGCGTGCATGTGCCGCGGTTTTTCGGCAGCGGCGGCTTCGAAAGCGTGCCCTACCTCGTGATGGAGGAATTGCCCGGGCATTCGTTGCGCAAGCGCTTCGAGGAATCGCCTTTGCCGCCCGAAGAAGTGGCGACGCTCGGCCACAAGATCGCGACCGCCTTGCATGCCTTGCACAAGCAGCAGGTGATCCATCTCGATGTGAAGCCGAGCAACATCATGTTCCGCGAGCGCCCCGATGGCAGCCAGGGCGAGGCGGTGCTCATCGATTACGGCCTCGCGCGCCACGACCATCTGCCCGATCTGCTGGCCGAGGAATTCCGTCTGCCGATGGGCACCGGGCCTTACATTTCGCCCGAGCAGGTCATGCGGGTGCGCAACGATCCGCGCAGCGATCTGTTCGCGCTCGGGGTCATGATGTACCACCTCGCGACCGGTCAGCGGCCTTTCGGTTTTCCGACCACGGTGCGCGGACTCAAGCGCCGCCTGATCGACATTCCCAAGGCGCCGCGCGCGCTCAATCCTCAGGTGCCACCCTGGCTGCAGGAAGTGATCCTGCATTGCCTCGAAGTGGACCCCGAGCAGCGCTATGGCTCGGCGGCGCAAGTCGCGTTCGATCTCGCGCATGGCGATCAGGTCGCGCTCACCGGGCGCGCCGAGCGTCTGGCCGACGACGGGACCGGCGCGCGCTTCAAGCGCTGGTTCAAATCGATCGGCGTCGAGCAGGCGACGCGCAGTGTTTCGCGCACCCTGGAAAGCGCGCCCATCATCATGGCCGCCGTCGATCTGTCGCAGGAATGGGAAGCGCTCGCGGCGGCGTTGCGTACCGCGGCGCGCCGGGTGTTGCAGACCGAGCCGAGCGCACGCCTCGCGTGTGTATCCGTTTTGCGTACGAACCGCATCGGCATGGATGTGACCACCGATGAGGCCGGCCGCAATCTGCATGTGACGCGGCTGGTGGAACTCAAACATTGGGCGCGCCCGCTCGAACTGCCGCCCGAGCGCGTGACCTTCCATGTGCTCGAAGCCCCTGATCCGGCCAATGCCATCATCGATTACGCGGCCACCAATCGCGTCGACCACATCGTGATCGGGTCGCGCGGCAACTCCACTTTGCGGCGCTATCTGGGCAGCGTTTCGGCCAAGGTCGTGGCGCAGGCCGAATGCACGGTCACGGTCGTCAAAGCGCAGCGCGACGACGCTCCGAACAAACCCTAACCGTGCTGCGACGCACAGCAAGAAGTTTCCCGCTGTAAGCAGCGCGTCAGCCAGCGCGCCCAGTGTTTTTAGTCAACGCGCGATTCACATCAGAAGCGGGCCGTGGAAGGTATGCACGCGCCAGCCATCGCGTGGCTTGAATTGCTAATTCCTGAGTGGAGGAGACCTATGTCCAGTATTCCCATGCGGGCCGGTGCGGGTGACCCGCCGCCCATGACCAAAGAAGAACGCAAAGTCATTTTTGCGTCTTCGCTTGGCACGGTGTTCGAGTGGTACGACTTTTATCTGTACGGCTCGCTCGCGGCCATCATCTCGAAGCAGTTCTTTTCGGGGGTCAATGAAACCGCGGCCTTCATCTTCGCCTTGATGGCCTTCGCCGCCGGTTTCGCGGTGCGGCCTTTCGGCGCCATCGTGTTCGGTCGCCTGGGCGATCTGGTCGGTCGCAAATACACCTTCCTGGTCACGATCCTGATCAT
>CAXBRX010000123.1:0-8844 GCA_963977835.1 uncultured Derxia sp. | reverse complement strand
CCGCGCGGCGCCACACCATACTGCGTGAGCCCTTGCGGCACTGCAGCCACAAGGAGCTCTTCCGTGATGCCTGCGCGATGTGCGAGGCGGGCATCTCCGACGAGGACCAGCACCGCATCCTCGAGATCCGCTTCGACGGATACCACCGCCGGGTCGACCCGCGGGAAATCGACGACGCCGTGCGCGAACTCGTCCACGCCGATCTGCTCCCGGAGGGCGCGGACCCCTTCCGGCTCGTCATCGCCAACCTCCCCTACGTGCGCACCGCGGACCTCGCGCCCGCCCCCGATCCGACGGCGCACGAGCCGAAGGGCGCGCTCGACGGTGCCCTGCTGCCGCCCGACGCGTCGGTGGGCATGGTGCTCAAGGCCGAGAAGGAAGGCACCGTCACCTATGTGGACTCGCTGCGAATCCGGGTGGATGAGCGCGAGTATATCCTTCGCAAGTTCACCGGTCTCAACGAGCACACCTGCATCAACCAAAAGCCGATCATCAAGGTTGGTGACAAGGTGAAAAAAGGCCAGGTAATGGCCGATGGCGCCGCCACCGCGGCCGGCACCGGCGGACGCCCAAGATAGGCCGCCAGAATCGCGAGCGCCATGAAGATGATGGCGGTGACGATGGCCACCACCGGCATCGGCGCCTTGGCCAGACTGTCGGTCAATTTGGCCGAGGCCTCGATCACCTTGTCCACCGGCAGCATGCGTTCCGATGATGGTTCGGCGGCCCGGCTCACTTCGGCGTGCAATTGCCGCACGGTGTCATGCACGCGCAGCAGTTGCATCATCTTGACCACGGCAAACGCCATGAAGGTCAGGCAAAGCAGAATCGCCAGCCCCCCGCTCATCCAAGCCAACGCAAATAAAGTGCTCATGACGTTCCTCGCATCGTGGTGAGCGCGGTGTTCAGGCAGCGCAGGTGTCGAGTGCTTTTTTCAAACTGTTGGCGGCGCCGAGCATCTGCTTGCCGCTGCCGCTCATGACCGCGGTGAAGAACGCGATCAATTCGCCCAGCAAGGCAAGCTTCTTGCCCACGTCGATCACTTCGTCGATGACGTCGGCGGCGTAACGGGTCGCGGCGTTGATGTGCTCCGCGCCGACCTTGACCTCGTCGGCCAGCAGCATAATCTGCCGATTCACGAGCGCCTGCGCCCGACTGCGCAACCCTTGCTGGGTCCGAGCGATCGCTTGCGCCTGGTCCAGGTCGGCCTCGGCGATCAATGCCGCGTCGAGCGCCTGGGCCTGCTTCAACAACTCGTCGATCGAAGGCTGCAGATCAGCCCCCGCGATCGCATCGCCTGCTGCCGCGATGGGCAGTTCGGTTACGTCACTCATCCGCCACCTCCGCGCATCGTTGTCTCAAAGCCCGGCCACCGCTTTGCGCGCGGCCAGGGTCTTGCTTCCAAGCAGTTTCAATTGATCGTAAAGCGCCTTCGGATCGGCGCTCAATGCGTCGGCCGAGAACCGATCGAGCGCCGCGAGCCAGGCGTCGATCGCATCGGCGATGCGCGTTTGAACGAGTTGGTCACGCGCGACCGGCACTTCACCGGGGCGACCGAATTGCGCACCACGTGCACGCAGGAAGGCTTCGCGCCGTTCGGCTTCCTGGCGCAATTCGTAGGTGCGGATCGGTTCGGCACGGCGCATGGCGGGACTGGCGAGCAGCGCTTCGGTCGATCTGACCGAACTGCCCGCGATCGCGACCAGATTGGTGTAGGGCGCCTTGCTGCGCCCGGCCGGTGCGTCGGCGGTCTCGACGAAGTAGGACTTCAACACCCGGCCGGTGAGCGCAAGATCGGGCACCTCGGCGACCAGCCGACGCACCGCGTCTTCGCGCCGCTTGGCGGCCCAGGCATCGGCGAGCGCCACCGCGAGTTTGTCGATCGCATTGCTTTCGCGCGCATCGATCAAGGGGTTGCCCGCGCGGTCCTTCAAGCCGTCGAGGCGGCCGCCCAGGCCATCGAGGTCGGGCGACAGATCGAAGGTCTCGCCGTCGGCCACCGCGGCCAGCGCCCGTGCGTAATTGTCGAGCACCTCGACGGTGGCGGCGGCCAAAGCGCCCTGCGCCGCCTGATAGCGTTTGCAATCGTCGAGCGGTGCATCGTCGGGGATGTCGGCCGTCTTGGCCACCAGCTCGGCCTGGGCGCGGCATTGCGCTTCCATCTGCGCGAATTCGTCCTTGACGACGCCGGTCATCTTGGTCGTCTGCCGGCCGAACTCGGCCGCCACCTTGAAATCGGCGCACCCGGACAACCCAAGCAGCAGCGCGCACATCAGCACACGGATCGCCATGACCTGTCTCCGCCGAACGATGGATCAATCGCGGCAATGAGAATCCTCCGCGAGGCCGGCGTCAACCGCGCCACGTCACTCAAATGCGAGATCGAGCCGGCAGCCCTGGACATGCATCGAAAAAGACTGCACCGTGTCGGCTCCGCTTCACACCGACCTCCCATGCTCATGCTCCGTCGATTGCGGAACCGTCTGGCGAACCTGTTCGGCGCGCGTCCGAAAGCCGCACGGTCGGCCCGCACCACCCCCAACAATGCGCCACAAGTGACGCTTGGCAGCGTGCCCGATTACCTGTGGACGATCGGCAAGCGCAGGCCGCTCATCGGCGCGTCCGGCGATGTCGTCGGCTTCGAATTCGGCTTGCCGGTCTCGGTCCTGCAACGCATCCATGCCAAGAACGACGCCCCGGCGCGCGCGGCCTATCTGTCGGCCACGCTCAAGGCCGCCGCCCTGATCGCGCAGACCGGACGCATCGGCCTCGCGCGGCTGCCGGCCGCCTGGCTGTTGCAAGCGCATGCCGAGGGCGGCGCCAACATCTGGCTGGCCGCCGAGTTCGTCCATGACGACGACCTGCGCGCCACCCAGGATCCGCTCTGGAAAGCGGTGGTCGAAGCGCTGCGCAAACAGGGGCTGCAGGTGGGCTGGGAGTTCGTCGACGGCGCCGCGCCCGATGGACCGGCGCCGAGCTTTCGCCTGGTGCGCCAGGGCGAGACCCCGATGCCCGATCTGCTGGACACCCTGCGCCATGAGCGCGCCGAGCACCGCGGCCAGCCCATCGTCCTGACCGACATCGCCGATCTCGAAGACTTCGAGTCGGCGCTCGCTGACGGCATCCCGTACCTGTGCGGCGCGTTGTCGTCCAAGATCGAGCGCGCCACCCGCGATCTGCCGCCGCAAGCCCAGCACCTGATCAGCATCCTGAACCTGATCAACACCGGTGCCGACAACGAAGTCCTGATCGACGAGATCAAGTTCGATGTCAGCCTGTCTTACCAGCTGCTGCATCTGCTCACCAGCGCGCGCTATGCGCATCTGGAAAACGTCGCGAGCATCGACCATGCGGTCCTGGTGCTCGGGCGCAAGGAATTGCACCATTGGCTGTTCATGCTTTTGCTGCAGCAACACGCGCCGCGCAAGGTGTCGCGCGCCTTGCAGGAAGTGGCCTTGTGGCGCGCCTGCCTGTTCGAGGCGCTGGCCAGGTACCTGCAGGTGCCCGATCCGGGCCAACTCTTCACGCTCGGCCTCGCTTCGGTGCTCGACACCCTGCTCGGCGTCGACAAACACGCGCTCGTCGCGATGCTCAAGCTGCCTCACGAAGCGCAGGACGCGCTGCTGCTCGGCACCGGTCCATGGCAGGTCTACATGGAACTGGCGCAACAGTTGAGCACCAACACCGACGCCACCCAGGTGAGTCGCATCGCCTCCGAAGCGACCGCGCATTTCGGCGGCGTCGAGTTGGTCATGGCGTTTTCCGAACAAGCCTGGGCCTGGGCGCGCGAGCACATGGACAAGCTCGGCGCCGCCGCGAAGGCCAGCCCCTGAGGGACTCCGGCCGCCCGCATTCGCGGGATACAAGGCCCGGCGCCGTCCTCTAGACTGAGCGCATCTCCAACGGGCCGCCGCGCCCGCCTTCAGGAGGATCGCCATGGCCAGAGTCAAACTCAAGGGCAGCGAACGCCGCCCCCTCGCGGGCGCACGTGCGCTCGGCAAAGCCGACCCGAACGAACGGCTCGAAGTCAGCCTGCTGCTGCGCCGACGCGATGCCGACGCGTTCCACACCCATGTGGCCGGACTGCTCGCCGGCGATGCCGCCGCCCGACCCTTGTCGCGTGAAGAATTCGCGACGCGTCATGGAGCCGACCCGAAGGACGTGCATGCGGTCCGCACCTTCGCCGAAGCCCACGGCCTGGCCGTCGTGCAGCAGCATCTGGCCCGGCGCACCGTGGTGCTCGCGGGCACCGTGGCCCAGTTCAACGCCGCCTTCGGCGTGGACTTGCAGCATTACGAACATGCCGACGGCAGTTATCGCGGCCGCGAAGGCGGCATCCAGTTGCCGGCTGCGCTGCAAGACATCGTCGAAGGCGTATTCGGCCTCGACAACCGTCCGCAAGCCAAACCGCATTTCCGCATCCACCAAGAAGCGCCCGCAGCCGCGGCCAGCCCGAGCTTCACCCCGGTGCAACTCGCCAACCTGTACCACTTTCCGCCCGGTGCCGGTGCCGGGCAATGCATCGCCATCATCGAATTGGGCGGCGGCTACCGCAGCGCCGATCTGCAAGCCTATTTCGCGGGCCTCGGCCTCAAGACCCCGACCGTGGTCGCCGTCTCGGTCGATCATGCGCGCAACAAACCCACCGGCAACGCCAACGGCCCCGACGGCGAAGTCGTGCTCGACATCGACGTGGCCGGCGCGGTCGCGCCCGAAGCCCGGATCGCCGTGTATTTCGCGCCCAATACCGATGCCGGCTTTCTCGACGCCATCACCACCGCCATCCACGACGCCACCAACAAACCGTCCGTCATCTCGATCAGTTGGGGCAGCGCCGAATCGAATTGGACCGCGCAAGCGATGCAGGCCTACGACCAGGCCTTCCAAACCGCGGCCGCGCTCGGCATCACGGTCTGCGCGGCCGCTGGCGACAACGGCTCCTCCGACGGCGAAACCGACGGGCACGACCATGTGGACTTTCCCGCATCGAGCCCGCATGTGCTCGCCTGCGGCGGCACCCGGCTCGCCGCCAGCAACGGCAAGATCACGAGCGAAAGTGTCTGGAACGACGGCAGCGCGGGCGGCGCAGGCGGTGGCGGCATCAGCGCGGTCTTTGCGCTGCCGGGGTATCAGAACGGCCTCAAGGCCAACCGGAACGGAACCGCCAGCCCCCTCGCCATGCGCGGCGTGCCCGACATCAGCGGCGACGCCGACCCCGCCACCGGCTACCAGGTGCGCGTGGACGGCAAGTCGCTCGTCTTCGGCGGCACCAGCGCCGTCGCGCCGCTCTGGGCCGGACTGATCGCGCGCATCAACGCGATCAAGGGGCACCCAATGGGCTTTTGCCACGCCAAGCTGTACGCCCACGCCGCCGCGTTGCGCGACATCACTCAGGGCAACAACGGCGATTTCGTCTCGACGCCGGGCTGGGATGCATGCACGGGGCTGGGCAGCCCGGATGGGGGGAAGGTGGCGGGGTTGTTTTGAAGCCGAATCGAGCAAAGCTAATGAGCTCAGTAGATCCATCCCGCACCGTTCAATGCACACCTTCGAGAATCACGACCGCCTTGATACACTTCCTTGGAGGGGGTGGTTAACCAAATGAGCCTGATTGGCACTGGACTGTACTCGCTTGACCAAGCCGCGCGATTGGTCCGGGCTGACGCGCGAGCAGTTAGGCGATGGATGCTCGGATACTCGCGGACCGTCAACGGAGAAAAGAGGACATCACTCCCGCTTTGGACCACTCAACTTCGCGGCGAGGATCTTCAGGGGAATTTCATTGGCTTCCAGGATCTCGTCGAGTTGCGATTCGTAAACGCATTCGCGCGTCATGGAGTAAGTCTTCCAGTCATTCGTGCGACCGCGGATTTTGCCCGACAGCAGTTCGGCACAAATTATCCGCTGACGTCCCAGCGCTTTCTAACGGATGGGAAAACCATCTTTTACGAAGCGGTACGGCAAAGCGGAGAATCTGATCTCTTAGAGGTGCGGCAAAAGCAATTTGTTTTCGCGGACATTATCAAGCCGTCATTATTCGCTGGACTCGAATACGCTGATGGCGTGGCTCGCCGCTGGTATCCGATGGGCACAAAGTCTGACGTGGTACTTGATCCAGATAGGCAGTTTGGCACTCCGGTGGTTGCCAGTGTCGGCATACCCACGGACACAATTTATGCATCGTATCTAGCCGAGTGCAAAAGAAAATCAACAGTTGCGAGAATCTTCGACCTGACAATAAAGGCTGTTTCTGACGCCGTTAAATTTGAGGAGGGATTGCTGTCTTGAAGTTTTTCTTCGACAACAATCTATCTCCGCATATGGCGCATGCGATTCGCGAACTGTCGCGAGTGGAGCGTGATGTCAACGAAGTGATTCACCTTCGTGATCGCTTCGAGGCGAATGCACCGGACACAGAATGGATCACCGCGCTTGGCGACGATGGTCCGTGGTGCATCTTATCCAGTGATCGGTTTAAAAGTCACGACGCGGAACGAGAAGCGCTTAGGCGGCACGGACATACTGTATTTGTGCTTGATAAGCACTGGGGCACGCATCAATTTTGGCTTCAGGCTGAACGCATCGTGCGCTGGTGGCCACAGATTCTCAAACAATCGCGATTGGTGACCGCTGGTGCATTTCGCGTACCTTGGGCACACCATCAATCTGCGAAATTCATGGCCATCAAGATTTGAGATGCTGGCCAGAATCACTTATTGAGAACAAGCCATCGGAAAACGAACCCACAAACCAAGCACTTGCGTTGAATTTCACAAGCCAGATGGTGTGGCGGAGAGGGTGGGATTCGAACCCACGGTACGGAATAACCGTACACCGGATTTCGAATCCGGCGCATTCGACCACTCTGCCACCTCTCCATTGGGTGCCCGCGTGGTCACGGGAGCCGCGCAGTATAGCAAAGCCGCGGGCCGTGCAAAGCGGCCCGGGCCCAACCTGGATCAAGCCGCCGGTTCGAGCTTTTCCGCCCCGCCCAGATACGGCCGCAACACTTCGGGCACGGTCACGCTGCCGTCGGCGTTCTGGTAGTTCTCGAGCACGGCCACGAGCGTGCGGCCGACCGCCAGTCCCGAGCCGTTGAGGGTGTGCACGAATTCCGGTTTGCCCTGAGCGTTGCGAAACCGCGCCTGCATGCGGCGCGCCTGGAAGGCTTCGCAATTCGAGCACGAGCTGATCTCGCGGTAGGTGTTCTGCGCCGGCAGCCAGACTTCGAGGTCGTAGGTCTTGGCGGCGCCAAAGCCCATGTCCCCGGTGCACAGCAACACCACGCGATACGGCAGGCCGAGCTTTTGCAGGATGGCTTCGGCATGGCCGGTCATGTGTTCGAGCGCGTCGTACGAGGTGGCCGGATCGACGATCTGCACCATCTCGACCTTGTCGAACTGGTGCTGGCGGATCATGCCGCGGGTGTCGCGCCCGTAGCTGCCGGCCTCGCTGCGAAAACACGGCGAATGCGCGGTGAGCTTGATCGGCAGCGCCTCGGCCGGGACGATCTCGCCGCGCACGGTGTTGGTCAGCGTGATCTCCGAGGTGCTGATGAGGTACATCTCCTCTTTGTCTTCGCCGCCGCCCTTGGTCACCCAGAACATGTCGTCCTTGAACTTGGGCAACTGGCCGGTGCCGAGCAAGGTCGCGGTGTTGACGATGTAGGGCGTGTAGCACTCGGTGTAGCCGTGCTCGCCGGTGTGGGTGTTGAGCATGAATTGCGCGAGCGCGCGGTGCAGCCGCGCGGCCGGGCCTTTCATGAACGAAAAGCGCGCGCCCGACAATTTGCTGGCCACATCGAAATCGAGGCCCAGGCCCGCGCCCACGTCCACATGGTCGCGCACCGCAAAGTCGACGCTGCGCGGGTTGCCCCAGCGGCGCACTTCGAGGTTGTCGTCGCTCGATTTGCCCACCGGCACGCTCGCATGCGGCACATTGGGCACGCGCATGAGCAAATCTTGCATGCGCTGCTGGATGTCGGCCAACTGGCCTTCGAGCGCCTTGACCTGTTCGGGCAGCGCCGCCACCTCGGCCAGCGCCGACGCAGACAACTCGGCGGCCCTGAGCAGCCCCGACTTGAGGGTCAGGGTGTATTCGGTGATGCGCTCGATGCGCCGCACCGCCGGCGGCTGGGAAATCGAATTACCGCTCGCAGAGGTTGGTTTTTTCAAGGCCAAGGCGTATCTGCTCGACGAGAAAAACTGGCAGCACTGGGTGGACGGCCCGGACGCCGGCATTTCCGTGCATCCGAATTTTGCGCGCACGGCCAACACCATTTACTGCGCGTTCACGCGGATGTTCGGCGCGACGAAGACGCTCACGTCCACCATCGACCCCGCGCGCGACGCGCAGATGAACGAGCTGGATCGCCTCGGCTATACGGTGATCCCGCCGTCGGGCAAGCTGCGCGACCTCACGCGCGAACTGCCGCACATCTTCGGCACGCTGGGCTGCCGCATTTTGCATTTGCTGCCGGTGAACCCCACACCGACGACTTACGCGCGGTTCGGGCGGTTCGGCAGTCCTTACGCGGCGGAGGATTTAACGGGCATTGATCCGGCGCTCGTCGAGTTCGATCAGCGCACCACGGGCGTCGAGCAATTTCAGGAACTCACCGCCGGCATTCACGCGCGCGGCGGCCGCGTGTTCCTCGACATCGTCATCAACCACACCGGCTGGGGCTCGTGGTTGCAGGACAATCATCCCGAGTGGTTCTTGCGGAAGGCCGACGGGCACTTCGAAAGTCCCGGCGCGTGGGGCAACATCTGGGCCGACCTCGTGGAGCTTGCGCAACGTGACCCCGCGCTGTTGGAACACATCGCGGAAGCGCTGCTCACGTGG
>CAXBRX010000122.1:0-8848 GCA_963977835.1 uncultured Derxia sp. | reverse complement strand
GGCGTACCTGCGCCGGGGCGGGGTTTGCCGCGCAAACCGCCACCGGCCCTGTATGCTGCGCCCCGCGCGACGGCCCTGCGTGCCACACGCCCCGACCGCAGGGCTGCATGCGCGCACCGGGTCCTGGGCGCAACCCTCGTCGACTCCATGCGCGAACGCTCCTGATCGGGACCCGTCGAGTATAGGCAGGACGTAATCCGCCGGGCTACACCTAAACCATGGGTGTCGCCGCGCAGAACGCCACACCCGCAGAACACATCACACGGTCTCAGAACACATGAAGCGCACCCCCTGGCTGCCGATCGCCGGCCTATTGACCAACTCGACGATCTGGGGCCTTTCATGGATCGCGTTTCGCAGCCTCGACGGCGCGGGCGTGCACCCGCTTTGGGCGACCGCCATCCTTTACGGCGCGGCCTTCGTACTGTTGGCGGTGTTGATGCCGCGCGCCTTCGCTGAATTGGTCCGCACGCCCGCCTTGTGGGCGCTGATGATCGCGTCCGGTTTCAACAACGCCTGTTTCAACACCGCAGTCGCGATCGGCGATGTGGTGCGGGTGGTCTTGTTGTTCTACCTGATGCCGATCTGGTCGATGCTGCTTGCGCGCCCTTTGCTGCATGAAGCCATCGACGCGCGCGCCATCGCCCGCGTGGCGGTGGGCCTGAGCGGCGCCTTGCTGGTGTTGTACCGGCCCGGGCACGGCCTGCCCTTGCCGCAAAGCCTGCCCGACTGGCTGGCGCTGGTGGGCGGCATGTTGTTCGCGCTCAACAATGTGCTGTTGCGCCGGCAAGCCGATGCCAGCGAGCCGTCGCGCGCGATCGCGATGTTCGCGGGCGGCATCGTGTCGGCGTCGGTGGGCACCGCGCTGGCGTTCATGGGGCTGATCGCCTGGCCGGCCCTGGGCGCGCCCGGCAACCTGGGCACGCTGGCCTTGTGGACCGGCTTGTTCCTGGTCGCCAATGTCGGGCTGCAAATCGGCGCGGCGCGCCTGCCGGCCAGCCTGACCGCGGTGATCATGCTGACCGAAGTGCTGGTCGCCTCGGCCTCGTCGTGGGTGGCCGGCACCGCGCAATTGCGCACCCAGGAATTGATCGGGGGTGCGTTGATTCTGGCCGCACCCTGGGTTGCACGCCGCCGGTGAGCCCGGCCGGCGTTCAGGTGCCCGCGAGCTGGATCGCCCAGAACACGAGAAAGCCGGCGAACAAGACCAAGGTGGAACTCGGGCGCTCGGGCACTTCGTGCGCTTCGATCAGCAATTCTTCGGTGACCAGATAAAGCAGTGCCGCCGCGCTGAAGGCGAGCGCGGCGCCGATCACCGCATGCGAGGCCTGGGCCAGCACGATGCTGCCGCCGAAGGCCGTGGCGAGCACGGTGGCGCCGATCGCGGCCGACAAGGCGACGATGCGCCAGCCGCGCACCGCTTCCGAACTCAAGGCCAGGCCGAGGAACAGCAATTCGACCGACAGACCGAGCGCGAGGATGGGGCCCGTCTCGCCGCCCGCCGCGAAGCCCGCACCGATGATGAAACCATCGACCGCGACATCGATGAAGGTGGCGATCAGCAGCCCGCGCGCGAGCCCTTCCGGTCCGGCTTGTCCGCGCGCAGCTTCGGCATGCTCGAGTTTTTCGGTCCAGAGCTTGAGCCCGTACATGAACAGGCTGCCGAGCGCGAACGCACTGATCAGCACCCAGGCCGGCGCGTGTTCGCGGCTGATTTCGGGCAGCAATTCGACCGCGAGCGCCGCCAGCACGACGCCGGCCGCGAAATGCTGGATCAGGCTGCGCGCCTCGCGGCTCGGATGCCAGAGCGCGGCCAGCACGCCGCCCGCCAGGCAAACCAGTGCGGGAACCAGCATCAAAGCGGTGGAGGAAGTCGTCATGCAACGCACCTTTCGTGGTGGTGGGTGTCAGTCGTCATCGTCGTCATGCCGATGCCGACCTTCATGGTGTTTTTCGCCGTGCTCACGGCCTTCGCCGCCGCGGATGTCGTGCTCGTTCGCGGAGCGATGGCAACGCGCGCAATCGTCCAGATTTCCGATGCCTTCTTCCTCATGCTCGCGCGCAACCCGCGCCGGGCTGTGCTCATGGCAGCCGTAGCAGGTGTAGCTGCCGAAATCGTTGCCGCGGTGGCAGGTCTCGCATTTGACGTCGTGCCGGCGATCGAGCACGAAGTAGCGGTCGTGCTCGAATTCGGCGGGCTTCCAGGCCTCGGAACGATGGCATTGTGCACAGCTCGCGCCGCCGAGGCGCCGATGCAGGCTGTCGCTCGGCGCACGGTGACATTGCGCACACGCCTCGCGCACGGTCGGGCGCAACAGGTCATGAGAGAAGCGCTGCTGGGCCGGCCGGAATTTCATGACGCCGCGATGATCGCCATGGCAGGCGAGACAGTCCTGCCCGGTGAGTTGCTGATGAAAGCCGGCCTTCTTGAGCGCACCGGCGCCCGACTTGGCCGCGCCCGCCACGGTGAACAGCCCGATGCGATCGACCTGATGGCAACGCACGCATTGCTCCGATGACACCGAACGCCACGCCCGATGGCAGGCGAAGCAATCGCCTTCGAGGCTGTGATGCCCGTCGATCAATGCTCCCGGCGCGATCATCCATTGCGGATAGGCGAAGCTCAGCGCGGCGATCGCGAGCAGGTTGAGCACCACCACCCACCAGCCCAGGCGCTTCATGACCAGCTCCAGAACAACAACACCGACACCACATGCCCGAGCGCCAGCACCGCGAAGGCGAAGGAGATCGGGAAATGCACGGCACGCCAACGCGCCATCATGGAAGTCGTCACGGCGTCGAGGAACAAGGCGCGCGCCTGTTCATCGGCATTGAGGCCTTGACCGGCGTAATGCGCGCGGGCCTCGGCGAGATGCCGGCGCGAACGGTCGAGCAGGAATTTGCCGACCAGACCGCTGACGATGTTGACCACCATCGCGATCGTTGCGAGCCAGGGCAACACGGCTTCGAAATGCACGCCCGCATGCACCATCACCATCAAGGCGCCGACCCAGGCCAGACCTTCATGCCAGGCCAGCAGGCTGCGCGGATCGCCGCTGCGGATGAGCTTGCGCTTGCGCAGCGAATACACGAGCGACAGCACGATCAGCAGCACGCCGGGAATGCCGAGCCAACGGCCGATCCAGGCCAACCCGAGCCGATGCAACAAGGCATCGCCCGCGAACACCGCGAGCAACAACACGCCGAGCATGAACATGAACGGCAGCACGGTGCGCCACCACAAGGACGGCGCGGGCGGTAATGACGAGTGTGGCGTTGGCATGCGGATCGGTTCCGTGACGGATCAGGCGTCGAGTTCGAGTGCGCTCGCGGGCCGCGCGACGCAAGGCAGGCAATACCCGTGCGCCACCTCGACGACCGAAGCCTCGGGGTAATGCACCGCACCGGCCAGCACCCGGGTGGCGCAAGCGCCGCAAGCACCGGCGCGGCAACCCGAATCGAGCGTGATGCCATGCGCTTCGGCGAAGGCGAGCAGACTGCCCGCGGCGGGCGTCCAGTCGAGCCGCCGGCCTTGGCGCTCGAAGCGCACGCTGTGCGCGGCGGCGGTGCCATCAGCGCCGGCCACCGGCAACGACGACGGCCCGAAGGCTTCGTGATGAATGCGGTGCGCATCCACGCCCCAGTCGTGCAACGCCGGCACCAGGCTCGCGAGCAAAGCGCCAGGCCCGCAGACGTAGAACTGCAAGGCCTGCAAAGGCAGCATCTGGCGCAACAAGGCGATGTCGAGATGGCCGGTACTGTGATGGTCGCGGCCGAGCACGTCTTGCGGGCGCGGCCTGCTGTAGCGCACATGCAGGCGCAATTGCGGATGGGTGGCCGCGAGTTCGGTCAGGCGTTCGCGCATTGCATGGTCGGCGCCGTTGCGCACGCCATAAAACAACCAGACCCGGCGTGCCGGCGATTCGGCAAGCACCGTTTCGAGCATCGCCAACACCGGCGTGAGACCGATGCCGCCCGCGATCAACACCACGGGCTCGGTGCCCGACTGCAAGACGAAATTGCCGGCCGGTGCACGCGCCTCGATCAGATCCCCGACCTGAAGATGATCGTGCAAATGACCGGAGACGACGCCGGGCTGCGGTTCGACCACGCGTTTGACCGCGATGCGGTAATGATCGGCATGCCAACGATCGGACAAGGAATAGCAGCGCACCAAGGATTGCGCCGCGCGCGCGCCGTCGGCGGGGATGCGCACGCGCAAGCTCAGGTATTGCCCCGGCGCATAGCGCGGCAGCGGCGTGCCATCGGCAGCCACGAGTGTGAAGCTGACCACGCTCGCCGAGGCATCGACCGGCGTGCGCGCGGCCACGCGCAGGACGCGCCAGCCCAACCAGCCTTCAGCAGCAGGCGATGGGGTTTGGACACCGGCCGGCACGCGCGCAGCCGGCTGCGCGAGCGCCACCGCATGCGCACGCGCATGCCGCATGAAGGCGATCGAAAAGGCGAGCGCGGCCTGCAGGCCGATCGCAGCGCAAATCAGCAGCAAAAGCTTGGACGAAGTCATCGTGATCGTTGCGGCGCGAATGCGCGCGAACGACGATCAGCTCGACGTCGTCGCCTTCCCGCGTGCCAGCACCGCGCTGGCCAATGCACCGCCCAAGAAGCCTGGCATACCCAAGATGAATGCAGCCTGAAGCAGGTTGCTGCCGAGCGATCCATCGCGACGGTCGACGAAAAGCACCATGCCGTACACCGTGGCGACGCCCAGGCCGATGAAGGCGCAGGCCAGCACCCAGCGCCAGCCCGACCAGCGCTGGCGCGCGAACCCGGCGACGAACCCGGCGAGCGCAGCCGGGATCAGACCGAACAGATAGGCGAAGAACGCGAGGCCGAGAAAACTGCCGACCACGGAGTTGAAATCCACGGCCCCATGCCCGCCATGGATCGTCTCGTACAGCATCATCGCGGCCCAGGGCAAGGCGCCGGCCAAAGGCCCGAGCACAGCAAAGACCAGCGTGGTGCCGAGCACCTGCCGCCACGGGAAGCCGAGTTTCATTTGGCGCTGCCGGCCTCGGCACGCGCGTAGGCGATCAGATCATCGACCTTGAGCTTGCTGCCCATCTTGTGGCGCAGTTGCTTCATCTCGGCGAGCACGGCCTTGATTTCGTCGGCGGTCGGCCGCAACGGGCGCAACGCCTTGGCCAGTTGCGGGATCACTTCGCGCCGCATGTAACGGCGCCCGCTGCCGAGGCCCACCCAGACGATGAGCCCCAGGCCCGCGGCGAGGAAGACGAGCCAGGCGGTATCGACCACGCTCGGCAGCACGCGCTCGACCAGCGCCGGACCGAAGCTGATCAGCAAGATGGCGCCCAGCATCGCGAGCCCGGTTTGTTTGTCGATCTGGTTTTCGTTGAAGCGCTTTTCGACCTTGGGCGACAACAACAGGAAGGGGCTGCGGATCAGGGCGTGGCGATCTTCGGCGCTGAGGCTGCGCGGCGCCGCGCGCACGCGCGCTTCGAGTTCGAGCCGATCGCGCCAGGCGGCTTCGAGTTGCGGAAAGGTCTCGCGGCGCAACTCGGCCAGGGGCAAGGGCTTCTTGGCGATGCTGGCGTAATGCGTGGGCTCGGCCTGCATGCTGGTGCCGCATTCGTGGCAGGTGCGCTCAAACCCGGCCAATTCGCCATCGCCGCTGGTCACGTAATAGACATGGTTCGCGACCCCGACGCGGGTCAATGCGAAACCTTGCGGAGTACGGCAGATCGGACAAAAGTCCGCCACATGCCCGAGCTTGCGCCGCACGACCTTCTTGCCCCAGACGATGAACATGCCGACTCCGCGAACGATGGATGAAAGTGAAGACCTGGATGCGCAGGCTCAGAACGCGTCGAGCAATTCACGCAGACGGTCGGCTTGCGTGGCGGTGAGCGAACGCGATTTCAGCGCCTTCAGATCGTCGGTGATGCGCTCGCAATGCAATTCGGTCATTTGCGCGTTGAGTTCCTTGTCGCGCTCGGATTGATCGCCGTTGAATTCGCCGCTCAGGTGCAAGCACAGATCGCCACGCGCAAGGATGTCGTCGACCGCGATCGACTCCGGGGTGGAGGCTGCGCCAGCCTCGCGTTCGAGCGTCACATGCCAGGCAAAGCATTGCGCGAGCGCGAGCGGCATGTCGGGCGCCTGGGCCTTGAGCCACTCGACGATGTCCGGGCCTTCGTCGTCGGCGGCCGCGCCGGCCCACACGAACCGGTAGCCTTTGCTCAGCGTCGGCGGCTGGTCGTAAAACAAATAGGGTTCGTCGGTCACATGGTCGTTGACGTAGACGATGTGCCAACGGCCCTGATGCAATCTTTCCAAAAAGTCCGGGACCGCCAGCTTGATTGTTTTCCCGAGCGATCGGCCCAGTTGCGCATTCAGATGCCGCTCGACCGCCGGCAGGTAAGCGCGCTTGGTGGCGTCAGGAAAGCTGCGATCGATGCCATCGCAAGGCGCGGCGCCTGCGGCATGCGCGCAGGCCAGCGCCAGACACAAAAGGAGGAGCCGTTTCACGGTCGGATTTGGTTTGAAGCTCGGACGCGCACAGTCTGACAGATCGGCGCTTCACACCAACACTAAAGCGGCTTGCACGGTAGCGAAAAATCCACATGGTAGTGCTCGTCGTGGCGTATCCACGGCTTGCCTTTCATGAACGGCAGATGCTGCTGCAAATACGCTCCGCGCGCGGTGGCGAACAGTTTGGGCAGATAGGGCGCATCGAAGATCACCAGGGCGATGCCGACCCGATGCGCCTGCGCGGCCTGCTGCAGCTGGTACAGATGTTCGGCCATGGCTGCGAAATCGATCGTGTATTCGCCGTAACGGCCGTCGGCGTCGAACTCGATGTCGTAGCCCAGGCGATTGGTCATGCCCGTGGGCAAAGGCACCGACGCGCCCGCGGCATTGCGCACCGGCACGAAGAAATCGATCGACAGGCCGTTTTGATGCGTGCGATGCGGGCGGAACCGTCCGCCTGCGGCCCGACCGGCTTCACCATAGACGTAACGCACTTCGGGTTGCGCGACAGCCTGCGCCGCATACGCCTCGGTGACGACCTCGGCCACCCGCGTATGCAGATAAGTGCGGCCGAGCAAGACGCCCAATGCGCTGTAGGCCGAAAAATTGGCGCCCGCCTCGGGCAACTGCACCCCTTGTTCGAGCCGGCCATGGCTGACCGTGCCGTAGCAAATGCTCTCGGCGGCGTTACCCGGCAGGCCCGCGAAAGCAAGCGCGAACCCGAGCACGCTGAGGCGTGCAAAGAGGCGTTTGGCGTCCCTCGAATACGCGGGCCATGACACAAAGGTGCTCATCGTCAGACGGGTGCGGGTGCGGCGCGAAAGAATGCGCCGCATAGTAGCCCGCTTAATCAAGCGCGCCAGCACAACATGACCGAAGAATCTTCCACCCCCGTCACTCCCGAAAACGCCGCTGATGCGGACCGCGCCACACCTGCCGAAGCTCCCGAAGCCGCCGCACCGAACGCACCCGCAACGCGTCCGATGCCGGCCGGCTTGTGGCCCGCGTTCTGGAGCCTGACGGCTGCCGGCTTCAGCTTCCTGGCTGCGATCGGCGCCTTCCAGCATGAAGGACCGATCGCGATTCTCAACGGCGGCATGGCACTGGCCTGCGCCTGCCTGAACGCGCTGCTGACGCGCTGGCAATTCGTGCGCCGGCGCGGCGATGAGCATGGTCTCGCGCGCGTATCGCTCACCACCTTCAATTTGCTCGGCTTCGCGGTGCTGTGCGCGGCGGGCGCCTTGGTGGTCATGCTGTCGCACACGAATCGGCGCGGCCTGGATTTTTTCGGCGATCAGATGATCTGGAAAGAAGGCGTGCGCGACATGGCACTCGCGCTCGCCTTGGTGTTCGCCGTGCTGGGCGTGGTGAGCTGGGTGCTGCGCCAACGCCTCAACTGGTCGGGTGCGCGCTATGCGCTGGCCGCAGCCGTGCTGGCAGCATGCACCGTCGTGTTCGGGCCGACGCTCACGATCGAATCGCTCCAAGCCGGCGAGATCGATCAACGCGGCATGGTCTACAAATATTCGCTGCTCGACATGTTCAATGTCAGCGATGAAGTCAGTCTGGGCGCCGATTCATCGCTGACGCGCGAAAACGATACGCACCCGGTGATCTGCATCGCGCAGGAAACCAAGCATTTCTTGATGTTCGGCTATCGCAACGCGCGCAATCAGGAGCCCACCGAAGACGCGCCGTCCGGCGAAGACCTCAAGCGCCGGATCGCACAATGCGACGCCGAGGTCAAAGACGCGCTCGACAACGGCAGAGCCGTCGAAAGCGTGCTCGTCAAAGGCGATGTCGATCGCTTCCTCGCTCGCATGCGTGCGGCGCCGCCCGATATGCAGCAACGCAACTTGGTGGTCGACATCGATCGCCTGCCCGATCCGCTCAAAAGCCAGTTGACCAATTACCTGCCGCAAAGCGCACGCCTGAACTTCTCGGCCTTCGATGTGGCGCTCGCCGTCGGCAACAAGGCCGCAGCGCAAGCGCTGATGCCCAACCGCGCGGGCTTGCTCGCGCATCAGCGCCAAGGATTGTTCGAAATGGGCGCAGCCTCGATGCTCGACGGCATCGCGGGCGAGACCGCAGAGTCTTTGGCCGAGCAGCGTCGCGGTACCTACCAGACCATGATGAACCTTGGCGCCAGCCTCGGCAGCGTGGACCTCATGCGCAGCGCAGTGACTTCGATGATCATGGCCGGCGCGCAATCGAACGGATACGCCGATTTCAAGGGCGGCTATTCCGACTTCGATTACTACCTTGCCAATCGGCATTGCGATGTCGACTACGCAAAATTTCTGCTCGATCATCAACAAACGCCGAGCACGCCGCATCT
>CAXBRX010000121.1:0-8872 GCA_963977835.1 uncultured Derxia sp. | reverse complement strand
GCGCACATCGCCTTGGATGCTGTTGCGCCCGGCGCCGGTCACGCGCACCGGACCGCCGCCGATCGCGCCCGCGGCCAGGAAATAACTGGCCGACGAAGCATCGCCTTCGACCGCGATCGTGCCCGGTGCGGTGTAGCGCTGGCCCGGCGCGACCGTGAAGCGTGACCAGCCTTCGCGTTCGACTTGCACACCGAACCGCGCCATCAGGTTGAGCGTGATCTCGATGTAAGGCTTGGAGATCAATTCGCCGACGACTTCGATGACGAGTGCCGAGGTGGTGGCGATGAGCGGTGCGGCCTGCAACAGCCCGGTCAGGTACTGGCTCGATGTATCGCCCTTGACCTGGACCACGCCCGAACGCAAAGGCGTGCCTTCGATCGCGAGCGGCGGAAATCCGGGCGTGCCGAGGTAATGCACGCGCGCACCGAGTTGTTCGAGGCCGCCGACCAGATCGCCGATCGGCCGTTCATGCATGCGCGGCACACCGCTCAGATGCACCGTGCCGCCGGTCGCCGCGAGCGAGGCCGCAATCGCCGGTACCAGGGTGCGGATGGTCAGGCCCGAATTGCCGACGAACAACGCGACTTCAGGGCCGCCCGCGCGCACCGCAAACCGGCCGTCCACGCCTTGCACGACCAAGGGCGCCACGCCGACTCCCATCGCGGTTGCTGCGGGCGCGGTTTCTTCCAGCGCCACGCCGAGCTTGGCGAGCGAATCGCGCATGACTGCGGTGTCGTCCGAGGCGAGCAGATCGCGCACCTCGGTGCGGCCTTGGGCCAGCGCGGCCAGCAACAGCACGCGATTGGAAATGCTCTTGCTGCCGGGCAAGGCGACGGTACCGCACGCTTTCGCGGCGCGCGGCAGATCGAGATGAGGCAAACGCGTCGTGGCCATGAATGTGGAAAAAATCAGAACTGCAATTGCGAACGCACGGTGCGCGCGAGTTCGAACTCGGCCGCGATGCCGTCGCCCGCGCTGTGTTCGATCAACCGGCGCAATTGTTTGAGCTCGGTTTCGTAGGCATCGAGCTCGCGCAGGATCGCGTCCTTGTTGGCCAGACAGATGTCGCGCCACATCTCGGGCGAACTCGCCGCGATGCGTGTGAAATCGCGGAATCCGCCGCCGGCATGCGCAAACTTGAGCGCCGCATCGGGCTCCTTGGCGATCGCCGCCACGAGCGCAAAACTCAGCACATGCGGCAGATGCGAAACCGCGGCAAAGACCGCGTCGTGTTGGTCGGGCGCCATCGCGCTCACGCGCGCGCCGCAACGCTCCCACATTTCGCGCACCGCATCGACGCAATGGCCGGCGGTTTCCGAAACGGGCGTCAGGATGCAGCGCCGGCCGTCATACAGCGTGGCCTCGGCCGCTTCGACGCCCGATTGTTCCTTGCCCGCGATCGGGTGCGCGGGCACGAATTGCGGAAACTTGCCGCCGAGCGCGCGCCGCGCCGCGGCCACCACATCGGACTTGGTGCTGCCCGCATCGGTGACGATGGTGCGCAAACCAAGCGCCGGTTGGATGGCCGCCAGGATGGCTTCGGTCTGGGCGACGGGGGCCGCCACCAGGACCAGATCGGCGCCGTGCACGGCGGCTTGTGCATCGGTCGCGATCTCGTCGATGACGCCGAGTTGCAGCGCGCGCTGCAAGGTGGCCGTGCTGCGCCCGACGCCGACGATGGTGCGTGCGCCGTTGAAGCGATCGAGCGCGAGCGCGAAGCTGCCGCCGATCAGACCGACGCCGAAAATGGCGACCTTGTTGAACATGGGTCGATGGACCTCAAACCTTGCCGAGCACTTCCTTGAACGCGGCGATGAAGGCCGCGTTTTCTTCGGGCAACCCGACGCTGATGCGCAGCCATTCGGGCAGATCGTAATTGGCGACCGGCCGCACGATGATGCCGCGCTTGAGCAGCGCCAGATTGATGCGGGCTGCATCGCCGACCTTCACCAGCACGAAGTTGCCGAAGGGCTTCACATACGGCAGGCCGAGCGCGTCGAAGGCGCCACACAATTGAATGAGGCCGTCGCGATTGAGCGCATAGCTGCGAGCCAAGAATTCTTCATCGCCGAGCGCCGCGATCGCGGCCGCTTGCGCGAGCAGATTCACATTGAACGGCTGACGGATGCGGTTGAGCACATCGGTCAGCACCGGTTGCGCCACCGCATAGCCGATGCGCAAGCCGGCGAGGCCATAAGCCTTGCTCATGGTGCGCGAGACGATGAGGTTCGGAAACTTGCGCGTCCAGTCCACGCTGTCGGTCTTGAGCTCGGGCGCGAGGTATTCGTTGTAGGCCTCGTCGAGCACGACCACCACGCGCGACGGCACCGCCGCGAGGAAGGCTTCGAGTTCGGCGCCGCTCAAGTAGGTGCCGGTCGGGTTGTTCGGGTTGGCCAAATAGATCAGATGCGTGTCGGGCGTGATCGCGGCCAGCATCGCATCGAGGTCGTGGCCGAAGGCCGCAGTGGCCGGCACGACGACACAACGCCCGCCCACTTCCTGGGTGGCGAGCGCATAAACGACAAAGCTGTATTGCGAATAGATGGCCGCCGCACCGGGCTGCAAAAACGCATGCGCCGCGAGCACGAGGATGTCGTTGCTGCCGTTGCCGAGCGTGATCCAGTCCATCGGCACATTCAGCTTGCGCGAAATCACCTGCTTGAGATCATGCCCGTTGGCATCGGGGTAACGGGCCACTTCGTCGAAGGCGCGGGTCATCGCATCGCGCGCGCTTTGCGGCATGCCGAGCGGGTTTTCGTTGCTCGCGAGCTTGATGATCTTGGCTTCGTCGAGCCCGAATTCGCGCGCGACTTCGCCGATCGGCTTGCCGCCCACATACGGCGCGATCGCCCGGATGTACTCGGGCACCGGAAATTGTTCGATCGAGACCTGCGCCTGCGTCACTGCGTTCATGTCGAATCCTTGAGTAGAGGTGCGGGCGTCAGATCACGGGATAAGAGCCGAGCACCTTGAAATAGCCGCACATCGCCTTGAGGTCTTCGAGCGCGCGCGCCACCTGCGGCTCGGCCTGATGGCCTTCGAGGTCGATGAAGAAATAATAGGTCCAGACGCCCGTGCCGACGCGCGTATGGTTGGGCCGCGATTCGAAACGCGTCATCGAGACGCCATGGCGCGTGAGCGGCTCCAGCATCCGATAGACCGCGCCCGAAACATTCGGCACCGAGACCACGATCGAGGTCTGATCGCGCCCCGAAGGCAAGGTGTCGAGCCGGCCGATGACGGCGAACCGCGTGCTGTTGTGCGGATCGTCTTGGATATGTTTGGCGACGATGTTCAGGCCGAAATTGATCGCGGCCGCTTCGCCCGCGATACCCGCGATGCTCGCGTCGTCGCGCGCGAGACGCGCAGCCTCGGCGTTGCTCGCGACCGGCACGCGTTCGAGTTGCGGGTAATGCGTGGCGAGCCAGGTCGCGCATTGCGCGAGCGCCTGTGCATGCGCACTCACACGCGTGATGCCGTCCATCGTGCCCGAGCGCGTCATGAGGTTGTGATGCACGGGGATTTCGACTTCGCTCGAAATCTTGAGCGGGGTCTGCAACAACAGATCGAGCGTGCGGTTGACCACGCCTTCGGTGCTGTTCTCGACCGGCACCACGCCAAAGTCGGAAGTACCGGCCTCGGTCGCGCGGAACACTTCGTCGATGCTCGCGCACGGCACACCATCGACCGAACGGCCGAAAACCGCGAAGACCGCCGCTTCGCTGAAAGTGCCGACCGGCCCCAGGAAGGCGACCCGCGCAACGTTTTCGAGCGCACGGCAGGCGCTCATGACCTCGCGCCAGATGTTGCGCAAGCCTTCGGGTTTGAGCGGCCCCGGATTCTTGTGCTCGATGTTGCGCAACACCTCGGCCTCGCGCTCGGGCCGGAACACCGGCGCGCCGAAGCGCTTTTTGACCTCGCCGACTTCCTGCGCGAGTTTGGCGCGCGCCGACAACAGCGCGATGAGTTGTTCATCGACCGCATCGATGCGGTCGCGCAAGGGCTTGAGTTGTTCTTCCACGAAACGATGCCCGCCCGAAATGGTTCAGCCGTGACGTTGTTCGAAATCGCGCATGAACGCGATCAAGGCCTGCACGCCTTCGATCGGCATCGCGTTGTAAATGCTCGCGCGCATGCCGCCGACCGCCTTGTGCCCTTTGAGCGCCACCAGCCCCGCTGCCTTGGTCTCGGCGAGGAAGGTGTCGTTGAGCGCTTCGTCGCGCAGGCGAAACGGCACATTCATGCGCGAACGGTCTTTCTTTTCGACCGGCGCGTAGTAAAGGCCGCTGGTGTCGATCGCGTCGTACAACAGCTTGGACTTGGCGCGGTTGCGTTCTTCCATGACCGCAACGCCGCCTTGGCGCTTGATCCATTGGAACACCAGGCCGGCCAGATAGATCGCGAAGGTCGGCGGCGTGTTGAGCATGGATTGATTGTCGGCCATGAGCTTGTAATCGAACATGCGCGGCGCATCGGCGCGCGCTTTGCCGATCAGATCGTCGCGCACGATGACGATGGTCAGGCCCGCCGGCCCGATGTTCTTTTGCGCACCCGCATAGATGAGCCCGAACTTCGAGACATCGACCGGCCGACTCAGGATGTGCGAACTCATGTCCGCCACCAGGGTCACGTCGCCGAGTTGTTGCGGCACGAAGTTGTATTCGAGGCCTTGGATGGTCTCGTTGGTGCAGACATGCAGGAAGCCCGCGTCGCGGCGGCGCTGCCAGGTGCTTTCCTCGGGAATGTACGAGAAATTGCGGTCGGCGCTCGAGGCGACGACATTCACGCTGCCGCCCCACAAAGGCAGCAGGCGGCGCGCTTCGGCCACCGCGCGCGTGGTCCATTCGCCGGTCAGGATGAAATCGCCATGGGCGTTGTCGCGGCACAGATTGAACAGGATCTGTGACCATTGCATCGACGCGCCACCCTGCAGGAACAGCACCTGGTAATTGGAGGGAATGCCGAGCAATTCGCGCAGATCGGACTGGGCCCTGGCGTTGGTGGCCTCGAACTCCTTGCCGCGATGCGAGACTTCCATGACCGAACAGCCGGTGCCCGCCCATTCGAGCAGTTCATCGCGGGCTTGTTCGAGGACTTCGAGCGGCAAGGTCGCCGGTCCGGCGGCAAAGTTGTAGGCGCGTGTCATATCAAGGGGTGACGAGCTGGAATTCGGTGATGCGGTTGGCGTTTTCGTAACGCCCGAGCGGCGTGTCGAGCACATCGACGGCATTGAAGAATACGCCCAGCGCTTCGAGATAGACGACCTGGGACTTGGCTTTCACCTTGAGTCCGGCGTAGGTCGCGTCGCCCAGGCATTCGATGTTGAACATCTGTCCGGGCAGATCGGCGAACAAGGTCTTGGCTTCGGTCTTTTCGCCCACGGTGCAGCGTTCGACGATGGGCGTGTTGTCGCGCACCACCGTGATCGAGAAATGCTCGCCGGCCTTGAGCGGCAGCTTGAGCCCGTCGACACTCGCATTGATCGATTGATCGCTCGCGCTCACGCGCAACAAGCCGCGCGCGCTGATGGCTTCGGATTGTTCGACCTTGCCGTCGGAGTAGTGGATTTCGCGCTGGACCGAACTCAGGCCTTCGGGCCCGGCGCTGAACACTTCCTGCATCAAGCGTTCGCGACGCATCGGCCGTTTGTTGGCGAAGGTCCAGCGAAACGCCGGCACCGGCACTTCATGGGTGATGAGCCCGGCGCGTTTGAGTTCGGCCACGGCCGAGGGTTGCAGGTCGGCGATCGTGAGCGCATGCGCAGCCCACGTCGCCCCGGCGAGCACGGCCACGGCGGCGAGCCGCAGCCGATTCAGCCCTTTACGCCGCGCCGTCGTCACCTTGCCCGTCTGCGTCTGACTGGGTGTCCGCGCCGTTTTCGCACGCGCCCTCGGCGTCCGTGTCGACGATGCGCTGCAGGCCCGTGAGCGTGGTGCCGTCATCGAGGCTGATGAGGGTCACGCCCTGGGTTGCACGGCCCATCTCGCGGATCTCGGACACGCGGGTGCGGATCAGCACGCCGGCGGTGGTGATGAGCATGATCTCGTCGTCGGTGCGCACCAGGGTGGCGGCCACGACCTTGCCGTTGCGCTCGCTGGTGCTGATGGCGATCATGCCCTTGGTGCCGCGGCCATGGCGCGTGTATTCGACGATCGAGGTGCGTTTGCCGTAACCGTTCTCGGTCGCGGTCAGCACGCTCTGGCTTTCGTCCTCGGCCACCAGCAAGGCGATGACCTGTTGGCCGTCTTCGAGCTGCATGCCGCGCACGCCGCGTGCCTGACGGCCCATCGGGCGCACATCGTTTTCGTCGAAGCGCACCGCCTTGCCCGCGTCGGAGAACAGCATGACGTCGTGCTGGCCATCGGTGATCGCGGCGCCGATCAGGTAATCGCCCGGATCGAGATCGACCGCGATGATCCCGGCCTTGCGCGGATTGCTGAAATCGGTGAGCACCGTCTTCTTGACCGTGCCCATTGCGGTGGCCATGAAGACGAAATGCTGCTCGTCGTATTGCTTGATCGGCAGCACGACGGTGATCTTTTCGCCCTCGGCCAACGGGAACATGTTGACGATCGGCTTGCCGCGCGAATTGCGCGAGCCTTGCGGCACTTCATAGACCTTGAGCCAATACAGCCGGCCGCGGTTGCTGAAGCACAGGATGGTGTCGTGGGTGTTGGCGATGAAGAGCGTGTCGATCCAGTCGTCTTCCTTGGTCGCCGTCGCCTGCTTGCCGCGGCCGCCGCGCTTTTGCGCGCGGTATTCCGACAACGGCTGGCTCTTGATGTAGCCGCTGTGCGAAAGCGTCACCACCATGTCGGTCGGGGTGATGAGGTCTTCGTCGGTCAGATCTTCGGCGTTGGTGACGATCTCGCTCTTGCGCACATCGCCGAATTCGGCCTTCACCGCCGCGAGTTCGTTCGCGATGATGGTGGTGATGCGCTCGGGCTTGGCCAGGATGTCGAGCAGATCGGCGATCTGCGCCATCACGTCCTTGTACTCGGCGACGATCTTGTCTTGCTCCAGGCCGGTCAGGCGCTGCAGACGCATCTGCAGGATCTGTTCGGTCTGTTCTTCGCTCAGGCGATACAGGCCGCCGGATTGGATGCCGTACTGCGCGTCGAGCCCTTCGGGACGGAAGGCCTCGAAGCCCACGGCGGGGTTGTCCGCGCCCAGGCGCGAGAGCATCTCGCGCACCAGCGACGAATCCCAGGACCGCGACATGAGCTCGGTCTTGGCGATCGGCGGCGTCGGGCTGGCCTTGATGATGTTGATGAACTCGTCGATGTTGGCGAGCGCCACCGCGAGGCCTTCGAGCACATGGCCGCGCTTGCGGGCTTCGCGCAACTCGAACACCGTGCGCCGCGTGACCACTTCGCGCCGGTGGCTCAGGAAGGCGGTGATGAGTTCCTTGAGGTTGCACAGCTTGGGCTGGCCGTCCACGAGGGCGACCATGTTCATGCCGAAGGTGTCCTGCAACTGGGTCTGCTTGTACAGATTGTTGAGGACGATTTCGGGCACTTCGCCGCGCTTGAGTTCGATCACCACGCGCATGCCCGACTTGTCGGACTCGTCGCGGATGTCGGAAATGCCTTCGATCTTCTTGTCGCCCACCAGCTCGGCGATGCGCTCGAGCAAGGACTTCTTGTTCACCTGGTAAGGGATTTCATCGACGATGACGGCTTGCTTGCCGTTCTTGTCGACTTCCTCGAAATGGCAGCGCGCGCGCATCACCACCCGGCCACGGCCGGTGCGATAACCCTCACGCACGCCCGACAAGCCGTAGATGATGCCGGCGGTCGGGAAATCGGGCGCCTTCACGATCTCGATGAGTTCGTCGATCGTGCATTCGGGATGGTGCAGCGAATGCAGGCAGGCGGTGATGGTGTCGGAGAGGTTGTGCGGCGGAATGTTGGTCGCCATGCCGACCGCGATGCCGGCCGACCCATTGACCAGCAGATTGGGCAGCTTGGACGGCAGCACCGAAGGCTCGAGTTCCTTGCCGTCGTAATTGGGCTGGAAGTCGATGGTGTCCTTGTCGATGTCGGACAGCAGCTCGGCCGAAATCTTGTCGAGGCGGCACTCGGTGTAACGCATCGCGGCCGCGCTGTCGCCGTCGACCGAGCCGAAATTGCCCTGGCCATCGATCAGGGTGTAGCGCAGCGAGAAATCCTGCGCCATGCGCACCAGCGTGTCGTAGATGGCCGAGTCGCCGTGTGGGTGGTACTTACCCATCACATCGCCGACCACGCGCGCACACTTCACATAGGGCCGGTTGTGCACATTGTTCGCCTCGTGCATCGCGAACAGCACGCGGCGGTGCACGGGCTTGAGGCCGTCGCGCACATCGGGCAAGGCGCGGCCGACGATCACGCTCATCGCGTAATCGAGATAGCTGCGGCGCATTTCCTCTTCGAGCGAAACCGGAAGAGTCTCTTTGGCGAACTGATCCATGGGGACAGGAAGGAGCCACGCGGACTGGGCGCCAATGCGGCACGGTCGTGGCTAAGCAGTTGAATCAGTAGCGATTTTACCACTTGGCGCGGTTCAACCCCGGGTTTGAACCGAGGCCCGCGCATACGAAGTGATACGCCGTTGGACTAGGGAGTTTTGCTATAGTGGCCGCGCTGTGCCTTTGGAAGATTCACAAATAACCTGAACGCCCGCACATCCGACTCAGAGGGGAAACATGAACAAGACACTCAAACTCGTTTCACTGATCGCTGCTGCCGCTGTTGTCGCTGGCTGCGGCACCCTGGGCCAAGCCGGCCCGCGCAACGGCTACGCGCAAAGCCCGAACGCCGCGGTCGTCAAGGATCCGTTCGGCCTGTGCTGGCGCACCGGCTACTAGACCGCCGCCGACGCCACCGAAGAA
>CAXBRX010000120.1:0-8989 GCA_963977835.1 uncultured Derxia sp. | reverse complement strand
GTACGGTCGGCCTTGCGCGCATTGCAGCCCGCGCAGGCCGTCACCAGATTCATCCAGGTGGTGGCGCCGCCGCGCGAGGCCGGCACGATGTGTTCGCATTGCAGCTGCGCTTCGGCGAACACGCCGCCGCAATAGGCGCATTGCAGACGGTCGCGGCGGAACAGCTTGGTACGCGCGAGCGCCGGCACCACGTCGAACAGATTCACGCGCGACGCGCCGTGCAGCGCAATGATCGGATGCACCTCGATGCGCGACTGACAGCCGCGCGCGACGTTGTAGCCGCCGCGCAGCACCGCGAGCGGTCCGGCGCCTTCGACCCAGGCCACCGAACCCGTCGCCACATGCACCGCGGCCTGTTCGAGCGAGATCCACGCCTGCGGCGTGCCCTGGAGATCGAGTTGCAGCACATGTTGATGGGGTTCGGTTCGCATGGGCCCTCCTTTCTAGCGGGCATTGGATGAATGGAACGAAGCAGATGCATCACAAAGGCACGGTCAGCGCCGGTAATACGCGCGGTTGCTGCCGTCGAAACCTCCGGTGATCAGGCAACAGCGCTTGAAACAGACGACCGGAGCCGCACGGGCAAGGATCGTTGCGGCCGAGCTTTTCGCTCAGGTCCTTCTCGCCATGCACGACGCGCTCGCCGCGCTTGACCCTGGTTTCAGAGGGATAGCCTTTGCGACGCTTGCGCGTGATCTCAAAAGCAGCCTTGTTCGTCGATCTGGTTTTGCTTCATGGCACACCTCCTGGCTGAGTACGCGACCACCGTCGCGTTGGGTTGAAAGTGGTCCCCTCGGTCCGAGTCGAACGGACATGCCTTGCGGCGGCGGCTTCTAAGACCGCTGCGTCTGCCGGTTCCGCCACGAGGGGGCGATGCTGGCCGCGCGCTTGGGGGTGGCCGGTCGGAATCGAACCAACACCGGCGGAATCACACTCCGCAGCTCTGCCTTTGAGCTACGGCCACCCCCAAGCACGCGGGGATTGGTCCCTCGTGCACGATTCGAACGTGCAACCTTCGGCTTCGTAGGCCGACGCTCTGCTCCATTGAGCTAACGAGAGGAAAGCTGGCGCCTCGTGCGGGATTCGAACCCGCGGCTTCCGGCTAGACAGGCCGGCACTCTGGCCGCTGAGTTAACGAGGCATGTTGTGGCGTCGCGTGCGGGATTCGAACCCGCGTTCCCGGAATGAAAACCCGGTGTCCTCGGCCGTCTAGACGAACGCGACGTGTTTCCACTTCGGCTGTGCCCACGCGCGAGCATCCCGTCGGATGCGGTGGCTCGCTGCACGTGATCTGCCCTTGCATCGCGCACATCCCGCGCCGCCCCACCGGGGTCGATCGACGCGGAGTGCATGGGCACATCCGAAGTGGAGCGAAGGCCGGGCGTCGTGAACGCGACCGCGTACCGAGAGCAGCCGCATGCGAGCGCGACGGCCTCCGCTGAGTTGCGAGACTGCGCGCCGGCCAGTACCGGTGCGGTCTCGCGCCAAATTGTCAAAGAACGATCCGCTCGCCTGGAGCGGCGCGATCCATCGATCGCCCGCTCGCGCCGCAGCGCGAGCGATGGGTTGGAGTCAGAAAACAAAAAGGCCCGGATCCTTGTCGGTCCGGGCCTCTGAAAACAGAGCGTCGTAGGCGTGCGCTTATGCGCTGGCCTCACCCGGATGATGGCGATCCTCGTCCCGATCGAGCTTCAAATGGCTCGCGGTCTTGCCGAGTCGGTCTGCCTGGACATACGCAAATGGCTGGCTCGCCATGCCGCGCACGAACGCAGCCGACCCGATGACGGGGCGGTGGTTTGCGATGAAGCGCGGGGTTTTCACGATGTGTCCTTGGGTGTGGTGCAATGGGCGCCTGAGCGCGATGGGGCCGAACAGTAAAGACTCTTTACTCCGCCGTCAAGCCCCTGCGACAATGTCGGCTCATCGTGTTGTATCGACCTCAGCGCATGCCCGACCTCACCCTCACGCGCCGCGCCAACGCTTTGGCGCTGTTTCAGGCCTATGCAGAAAAAGCCTTGGCCGCAGGCGACGCCCCGAAAGGGCTCGAACAATCCTTTGCGGCGACGCTGGAGATCTCGCCCAGCATGTGGAGCCAGATCAAGTCCACACGCCCGATCGGCGACAAGCTCGCACGGCAGATCGAAGCGCATTGCGGCAAGCCCGTGGGTTGGCTCGACGCGCAGCGCGCCGACGACACACCGTCGGCGCATGAACGTGCGTTTCTGGAATTGGCGTTGCGCGCCTGGCGCGCGACCAACAGCGCCGGGCGCCGGGCTTTACGCGATCAGATGAAGGCGCTGGCCGAGACCGGCAAGCCCTGAGGCGGACCGCCCCGATGCCACGCCGCATTGCGCGGCGCCGGAAGGTTCAAAGCGCGGGCGTCTTGCGCCAGCCGGGCAGGCCGTCGATGACGAGGCCGCGGCGCAAATAAGTGGGGACGTCGAGACGGGCGTGGTCCCAGGGGCGGTTTTCAGACTGGCCCACAGCCTGAGCGCGGCCGCAATGCGATCCGCGTTGTTGGATGCGACCGAGCGCGGCGAACAATCGTGGCATGGAAACTCCCGGGGCGAATTGGCGACCAGGCATCCTGCCCGGAAACGATGACTGTATGTTTATACAGTATCGAATCCGTGTCAACCGCTCACGGCATCAGGAAGGACTGCACGAGGGTCAACTCGCCCGGCTTGCGCATCGGCACCTTGAAGGTCTGCTGCTTTTCGGCCGCCGTGCCTTCGTCCTGCACGATCGTCACTTGCGCGGTGGTGATCACATCGCGCTGATCGCCCGCGCCGTAATAATTGACGTAGACATGATAGACGCCGCGCACCGGTGCGGGCGTGGCATAAATCTCGGGGCCGAAGCCGGTGGTCACGTCGACATCGAGCGCGCCGCCGTTGTTGCCCACGCGGTTGCCGTAGAACACATGCTCGCCATCGGGCGAAACCACATGCAAGTCGAGGTCGGTGTTGTCGCTGTCCCAGCTCAGCACCACGCGCAGGCGCGTCGGCGTGCGGTCGGCCTGGGCTTCGTAAAACTGGCGCCGCTTGACGCTGCCGTCGGTGCCGCGCACTTCGACGCTATGGCTGCCTTTGCCGAACGACCAAGGCCGCGCGTAACTGCCGTCTTCATTGGTCAACAAGGGCAGGGCCACGCCATCGACCACGATCCGCGCGGGCTGGCGCGCCTGGCCGTCGGTGCGTTTGGGCTGCTTGGCCACATGGCCACGGATCAACGCGGCGGCGCTGATGCCGTTGGTGTTCACGCTCGAAGCCGGGTAATGCACTTCTTGCACGAAATCGTTCTGGCGCGCAGGCGCCGAACGCCAGCCGCTGCTCGGCGTATCGATCGTGGATTGCGCCGCAGCCGGCACGGCGAACGCGGCGCAAAGGGCGGCGAGAGCAAAGGAAGTCGGAGTTTTCATGAGTCGGCCAATCGCTGCGCGAGTTGTTCGATGAAGGATTCGTCCTGCCCGTTCGGATGGGCGCGAAAGACGAGGTGCAGGTATTCGTGAATGAGGGTGACGCGGCCTTCGCGGCTGGCCCAATCGCGCACGCGGATCTCGAGCCGGCGCTGATCGGAATGCGGAATGCCCACGCTCAAGCGGCAGACCAGCGGCGCTTCGTCGAGCGGTTCGTAACCGGGCTGCGCGCGCAGCACCGCGCGCCAACGCTGCTGGCGCTGCATCAGCCAATCGCCGGCCTCGGGCATCGGTGTGCAATCGGCCGCGGCCTGCGCGGGCGCGAAACCGTTCGCGGGGTAGGCCTCGCGCAGGATGGCCTCGAAGCCCTGGCCGTCGCGACTGGCCTGCACCGCGGCTTCCCATGACATCACGCCCGGTGCCGCGCGACTGACGTGGTAGCGCACCGGCGCGCCGTCGAGCACCAGGCCTTCGGTGTAGGCCGCCACGGCGCGCGCCGCGGCGCTCGGCGGATTCGGGCTCACGCGCTGGGTGCGGCTGTCATCGGCGATGAGGCGGCAGCCTTCGGCCTCGCCCGCGTTCTGCAGCACATAGGTGCGCGCGGCCACCGCCAGAGCGCGCGCCGCAGCGGTCTCGTGCGCATCGCCTTCGCGGTCGACCACGCGCGCCACATAATCTTCGAGCGCGAGGCGCGCATGGAGTCGCCAGCCGTCGCGATCGCTGTTGAGCACCAGGGCCGGGGTCGCGTCGACGGGCAAGGCGTTGTCATTGGCGAAGAACACCCGCACCCGGCCGTTCAAAGGGCCGGGCGGCGCCGCGCTGCCATCGGCGCGCAACACGCTACGAATGGGGTAGCGCGCAAAGTACTCGACCTCGATGCAAGGCTGGGCCTCGACTGCCGCGGCTTCGGGCAAAGGCGGTGCCGCCTCGCGCGCGGCCCATTGCGCGGCGATCCAGCCCGCATGCGTCTGCAAGGCGGTGCGGCTGGTGCCGGCCGCGCCGAACCAGAATGGCGTACCGTCGGCGCGCCAGCCGGCTGCGCCGCCCGCGCGCTCGCCACCGATCTGCCATGACCAAGTCTTGAAACGCGTGCCGGTGCCCAAAGCGCCGAGCACTGCATCGTGCCGGATGGCGACCGGCAGCAAGGCGGTGCGCGCAGCCATGCGCTCGGGCGTCGCGATCGCGCGCAAGGCGTGCAACAAATCGGCGACCGCGACCTCGGTGTCCGGCTGCACCGCGTTCAGATCGAGGAGCCAGGCTGGTGCGGTGGAGGCCGCCGCCGCGTCGCGCGCTGCATCGGCTGCACCCTGCGCCTCGGCTTGCGCCTGCCATTGCGTGCGCCAGTAGTCGGCCCAGGCCTGGGCGTCGATGCCCACGCGCGCCGGCTCGAAATACGGGCCGCAGGAACGCGCGAGCGCGGCGTCGCGTTCGATGCGCTCGCCGGGGTCGCAGCAATATTCTTCGTCGGTCTTGCGCTGGCCGGCGGCGCACCGGTACGGCGTTTCGGTTGCGCCGTGCGCATGCAGATAGCTGTAGACGAACAGCTTCCAGACACTGCCGAGCGGCGTGCGCAGCGTGGCCGGCGCAGCCTGGTCTTGCTGACCGATGCGTTCGACGCCGACCGGCGCATCGTCTTGCAGCCAAACGAGCTGCGTTGTCGGCGCCGCGTGCGCGGCTCGGCCCGGCAGCATGACGAGCGCCGCAGCGAAGACAGACGCGAGCACCGACACGCGCAGCGCATGGCCGCGCGCGTTCGACGCCACGCGGGCGGCGCGCGCCGCCCATCGTCGATCATCATGCCGCGCGCTGCGCATCTCGGTTGGCCTCATGCGCGCGTCAGCGCACCTGCAGCTTGAGCCAATCGTTGCTCGGGTCGATCGCCTTGGCTTCGGATTGGTACATGCGATAGACGCGCGTGGGCGGCAGCTTGAATTGCCCGCGTTGCGAGAAGCGCACCAGGTGGCGCAAGACCACCGACTTGCCGGCTTCGACGCCTTGCACCGGCACCGCATAACCTTGCGGGTTGGGCACATGCTGGGCGCGTTCGAGCGGCGTCGCCTCGCCTTCGGCGTCGCCGATGTCCAGACCCCAGGTGCCTGACTCGACTGCCGCGCCCGGCGGCAGACCGACTTCGACGATGGCCCAGCGCAAGGGGTCACCGGCCGTCACCTCGATCTGATCGAGATAAAGCGCATTGCTGTCGAGCGGCGTGCCGGGCGTCACGGGTTCGAGCTTGATGCGCGAACGCGCGGCCACCGGTTCGCGCGGCGTGCGGCCCTTGTCGGCCTCGGCGTTCGGATCGGCGTCCGGCTTGTCCTTGGGCGCCAGCACGATCACGCGCCAGAGCGTGCGCTCGACGGTCGCATTGAGCTTCACATTGCCGGTTTCGGCGCTTTCGTAGCTCAGATAGGCCCAGGCCGCCTTGGCGCCCGCGGGCAGGGTGAGGTTGGCGGGCAGCGCGACACCGGCCGGCCATTGCCAGACCGTCTTGCCCCCCGGGCCCGTCACGCGCTGCCAGGGCGCCGGCAAGGCGATGTGGTCGGTGCCGGCCTCGGGCGCACGGCCGTAGGCGGTGTAAAGCCAGGTCAGCGCGAGCGCGCGGTCCATGGTCGGCGCATCGGTACGCACCTGCTTGAGCAAGGCGCCGGCCTGATCGATGCCGACCCGGTGCGTCACCATGAGCAAGGCCTGCACCATCGGCGACTTGATCGCGGCAAGCCGCTTGGCCGCCGCATCGGCCGCGGCACGCGGCTCGGCGCCGAGCTTGGCCTTGGCCGCATCGGCGGTGTGCACCGCGAGCACCAGGGCTACATCGCGCGCGTCGGTCGAATCTTCTTCGACCATCGCGAAACTCGCGCGGCGCTTGGGCAGGCCTTTGAGTTCAGCGACCTTGTGCCCACCGAGTTCATTGGCGAGCGCAGCCGCGAGCGAGCCGACCGGCAGCCGCATCTCCTGCATCCACGACAGCATCAAGGCGCGCTGTACCGACGGCAGCTTCACGCCTTCCTTGGCATAGACATCGAGCAAGGTCTGCCAATGTTCGGCCGGCAGGGTCAGATGCAAAGCCTGGGTCGCACGCCAGTCGGCGTAATAGGCGTAAGCGGTCAGGAAGGCGTCGTCGGACATGTCGCGCCCCCACCAGCCGAAGCGCGCTTGCGGGCCCGCCATCTGCACCAGCGACAACCGGGCGCTGGCCAGCCGCTGGGTCAGTGCCGGGGCCAGGCCTTGCTGCGCGGGCGACAAAGTCTGCAGCGCGATCGACAAAGGCAGCATGCGGCTCGCGGTCTGTTCGACGCAGCCGTACGGATACTCGATCAGGTCGTCCATCCAGCGATTGAATTCGCCGGCCGCCGGATCCTGCGCAAAACTCACGCGCACCTGGGTCGCATCGGCGGGCAAGGCCAACGCCACGCTGCCGGCACCGAGCTCGAGCGCACGTTCGACCGGCGCGCGCCACGCGACCGGCACGCGCTTGACCGGCGCCGCCATCTGGTCGACCACCTTGCCGTCCTGGCGCAGCGTCACGGTCACATCGGCGCTGCCGCGTTTGTCACCGGCGATCGGCAGGCTGACGAAATTGGCGCCCGGCTGCAAGGTCACGGTCTCGCGTTTGGCGATGCCTTCGCCCTTGGCTTCCCATTCCACCTTGGCCGGCTTGTCGGTCTGGTTGAACAAGGCGAGCGCGGCCTGGGACTGATCGCCCATGCGCTGCCAATCGGGGCTGGTCCATTTGGCGTAGAAATTCTTGTCGGAACGCACCCAGTCGACGCGCTGGCCGACCGCACCGCCGGCTTCGATCGCGCGGCCGGTGATGCGCCAGCGCGTGAGCGACTCGGGCATCTTGAAGGTGAAGCGCGCATGGCCGCTTGCATCGGTGGCCAGGCGCGGCATCCAGGCCGCGGTGTCGATGTTGTCGCGGCGCGGACGTTCGAGCACCTTGATTGCGCGCTCATTGACCTGACGCGCCGCGGGCAGGGTGCCGAGCTTGTTGGTCGCGAGGTCGTAGCCGATGAAGGACAGGCTCGCGCTGGTGCGCACATTGTCGCGCCGCGGGTGGTAGAAAAAGTCGTCGATGGTCGGCGCGATCTCGGGCTGCAGCACATAGATCATTTCATCGACCACGCCGACCGTCACATCGGCCGCGACCGGCTTGCCGGCCAGCGTCGTGTTCACGTCCACGGTCACGGTCTCGCCCGGCGCATACACCGCCTTGTCGGCCTTGAAGCTCAAGGCGATGCGCGGTTGTTCGACCATCAAGCCCTGGTTCTGGAACACGTAATCGCCATGCTTGAGGTAGGCGACCGAGACCGTCATGTTCGGGCTCATGGTCTCGCGCACCGCAATACTGAGCTTCCATTGCGTGGGCGACAGACGTTCGCTGCGCACCCAGTCGGCCGATTGGCCGAGCAAGGCCGTGCCTTCGACGCGCTCGCGTTCGAGCGTGAGCAAAGCGTTGTCGACCGGTTCGGGGAAGCTCACCAGCGCTTCGGCGGTGTCACCGGCGCGATAGCTCGCGCGGTTGAAGACGATGCTGATGCTGCCGGTGGGCGCCTTGATGCCTTCGCCCGAGACCCAATGCGTGGCGGCGCCGACGATGCGCCCGCGCGCATCGCGCAGGTTGAGCGTGTAGGTGCCCGGCTGTGGGAAGGACAGCGCGACGCTGTTGCCGGCGCTCAAGGCACCGGTCTGGCGCGCACGGTTTTCGAGGCGGATCCATTCCCATTGCGAAGCCGGCGCGGCATCGGTGACGCTCGCGTTGCGCTGGCTCGGCGTGAAGTTGAAGGTGACCGTTTCGCCGGGCTTCGAGAACTGGCGATCGGTGCTGAGCTTGTAGCTCGCGCTGCCGCGCTCGACCAGGATGGACTTTTTGTAGAGCACGTCGGCGGGCTGCACGACCTCGCGGACGGTGTTGCTCTCGGCCTTGGCCCGGTACTCCGAGCCGGTCATGACCTGCAGGTAGAAGGAGCGGGCCAGAAGGGTCAGGAGCAGGGAGACGACCAGGACGGCCAGCACGAGCAGGCGCAGGTTGGAGCGCTCGCTCACCGGCTGCCTCCTGCTCTCGGCGGCTTCGCCTTGGCGGCCGCCCCGTTCCTGCCCCTGATCCGGGTACGACCGTACGACGGCCCGGGCACATGGACCGTTCCCGATGCCCCGTTTCGAGGTATTTGCCGGAAAAATCCCTAGGTGATGGCCACTTCGGGAGTGATGCGCCGAGCAAGCCAGCCCACACCGAGAATCAGCCCCGGAGCCAGGATCGCCGCGTACAGCGCGCTCGTCGTCCTCGGTGCCGGCCTCCTGATGCTCACGGTCGCGGCGATTGCGTTCTACCGGCCGCCGCTGCCTTTCTAGGCGATCCGCTCGACGCGGCCGTCCTCTTCGCCGGCCCGGTCATCGGGACGATCCTCGCGGACTTCGGCGCGGACGTCATCAAGGTCGAGCACCCCAAGGGGGACGCGCTCCGGACGCTCGGCTGGCACAAGGACGGCGTCTCGCTGTGGTGGGCGTTCGCGAACCGCAACAAGCGCTTCGTCTCGATCGACTTCGGCGAGCCGGAGGGCGCGGCGCTCCTCA
>CAXBRX010000119.1:0-8990 GCA_963977835.1 uncultured Derxia sp. | reverse complement strand
AGCAGCAGCACGTCCTTGACGTCGCCCTTGAGCACGCCACCTTGCACCGCGGCGCCCACCGCCACCGCCTCGTCCGGATTGACGTCCCGGCGCGGCTCCTGGCCGAAGAATTCCTTCACCTTTTCCTGCACCTTGGGCATGCGCGTCATGCCGCCGACCAGGATCACGTCATGGATGTCGCCGACCTTCACGCCCGCGTCCTTGACCGCGATGCGGCAAGGTTCGATCGTGCGTTCGATCAGGTCTTCCACCAGCGATTCGAGCTTGGCGCGCGTGAGCTTCATGTTCAGATGCTTCGGACCCGACGCATCAGCCGTGATGTAAGGCAGATTCAGTTCGGTCTGCTGGCTCGACGAGAGTTCGATCTTGGCCTTTTCGGCCGCGTCCTTCAGGCGTTGCAGCGCGAGCACATCCTTGCTCAGATCGGCGCCCGATTCCTTCTTGAACTCGGTCACGACGTAATCGATGATGCGCTGGTCGAAGTCTTCGCCACCCAGGAAGGTATCGCCGTTGGTCGACAGCACTTCGAATTGCTTTTCGCCGTCGACGTCCGCGATCTCGATGATCGAGATGTCGAAAGTGCCGCCGCCGAGGTCATACACGGCGATCTTGCGGTCGCCCTTTTCTTCCTTCTTGTCGAGACCGAAGGCGAGCGCAGCCGCGGTCGGCTCGTTGATGATGCGCTTGACTTCCAGGCCCGCGATGCGGCCGGCGTCCTTGGTGGCTTGGCGTTGGCTGTCGTTGAAGTAGGCCGGCACCGTGATGACGGCCTCGGTCACTTCCTCGCCCAGGTAATCCTCGGCGGTCTTCTTCATCTTGCGCAGCACTTCGGCCGACACCTGCGGCGGCGCGAGCTTCTTGTCGCGCACCTGCACCCAGGCGTCACCGTTGTCGGCCTTGGCAATGCCGTAGGGCATCAGGTTGATGTCCTTTTGCACTTCCTTTTCTTCGAACTTGCGGCCGATCAGGCGCTTGACGGCGTACAGCGTGTTCTTGGGGTTGGTGACGGCCTGACGCTTGGCCGGCGCGCCGACCAGAATTTCGCCGTCTTCCATGTACGCGATGATCGACGGCGTGGTGCGCGCGCCTTCGGAGTTTTCAATGACCTTGACCTGGCCGCCTTCGAGGACGGCGACGCACGAATTGGTCGTACCGAGGTCGATACCGATGATCTTGCCCATGTTGATGTCCCTTGAATTGGTCTGATGCGATGTGTCGAAAATGGTGTTGGTCAGCGCGCTTTCAAGTCGCCCGCTCGACCTTTACTTGCCTTGGGCCACGGTGACGAGCGCCGGACGCAGCACGCGGTCGGCGATCCGGTAGCCCTTTTGCATGACGGCCACCACGGTGTTGGGTTCGGCCTCGGCCGGCACCATGGCGATGGCCTGATGCAGGTGCGGATCGAATTTCTGCCCGACCGGATTGATCTCGACCAGGGCGTTCTTCTCGAAGGCGCCGGCCAGTTGGCGCAAGGTGATCTCGATGCCTTCGCGATAGCTTTCGAGCGTGGCGGTCTGCACGCCGAGTGCGGCTTCGAGCGAATCCTTGACCGGCACCAGCGCCTCGGCAAACTTCTCGATGCCGAATTTATGCGCCTTGCTGATGTCTTCCTGGGCGCGGCGGCGGATGTTCTCCATCTCGGCCTTGGCGCGCAAAAAAGCGTCGTATTGCTCGACCGCCTTGGCTTGCGCGGATTCCAGATCGCGGCGCAAAGCTTCGAGTTCCTGTTCCAGTGTCAGGCCGCCATTGCCCGCCTCGGCACCGGCGGCGGTGGATGCGGCCGGCTCGGGTTGGTTGCCGGCGGTGGGCGCAGTCTTGTCGGCGTCGGACATATTTTCCCTTCTCATTCAGTGGGTTATCGCTGCTGTGCGCGTCATATGGGGCGTCTTTGGCGGGTTTCAAGAGCATGACCGCGACGATTTGCTTACAAGCGATACAGCAAGGCAATCGACGCCCGACGATCTGCAGTGCGCGCTCGCGGTACGATCCGGCCTATGTGGATTGCACGTCTCGCCGCGGCGGCCTTGGTCGTCGCGGTTTTCTTTGCGCCGACCGCGCGGGCCCAGAGCCCGTATCCCGTGACCATCGTCGATCAGATGTGGCACGACGATAACCGCAACCGCGACGTTCCCGTACGCATTCGCATTCCGCAAGCGCGCAACGCGAACGAAAAATTCCCGATCATCATTTTTTCCCACGCCCTGGGCGGCAGCCGCGAAGAAGGCGAACGCTGGGGTGAATATTGGGCCGCGAACGGGTATTACGTGGTGCACGTCCAGCACCGCGGCAGCGACGAAGAATTGTGGAAGGCCGCCGAAGACCGCATCGCCTTCCTCAAGAACCTGAGCGCTTCGGCCAATCTTTCGCAGCTCATCGACCGGGTCTTCGACATCCAGTTCGTCCTCAACGAAGCCTCGACCAAATCCGAATTCGCGCGCGCCGATTTCACCCGTGTGGGCATGAGCGGCCATTCCTTCGGCGCCTACACCACCCAAGCCTTGGTCGGACAGAAAGTGGCCCGGCGCATGGCGCCCAAGCTGAATGACGCGCGCATCAAGGCGGCGATCGCCTTCAGCCCGAGCGTGCGCAACCGCGTCGATGCCGAAAGCCAGTTCGAAGACGTCACCGTGCCGTTCATGAGCGTGACCGGCACGCTCGACGGCGAAGAATCGTCGATCACCTTCTCGCCCGACGAACGCACCCGTCCGTTCTATGCATTGCCGCCCGGGCAGAAATACCTGCTGGTGTTCAAGGATGGCGACCACGCCGTGTTCGCCGGCCGGGCCCAGGCCCTGCTCGACCGCAAGCGTGCGCCCGAAGCGGTGGAAGCCGATGCACGCATCGTGCGCGCCACCCAGGTCCTCACCCTCGCCTTCTGGGATGCCTACCTGAAGGGCAATGCCAACGCCGAGCGTTGGCTGGTCACGCAATCACGCCGCATGCTCGGCCCGCGCGACCGTTTCGAGCGGCGCTGAGCACCCGGTGGCGCGGCCGGCTGGCCGCAACTTCAACTGAGATTCTTCGCCCCCATCGCCTGTGCGCGGGCACGCGTCGCGGCCGCAGACTCCTCGGCCGCCGCACGCGCATCGCGGCGCGGCAACCAGCCGGCACCGTGCAATTCGCAAACATCGGCCAAGGCATGAATCCAGGCCGGGCGATCGTTCAGGCAAGGCACGTAATGAAACTCCTTGCCACCCGCAGCAAGGAAAGTCTCCCGCCCTTCCATCGCGATTTCTTCGAGGGTTTCGAGGCAATCGGCAACGAAGCCCGGACACACCACATCGACCCGCCCGACGCCCTTGCGGGCCAAGGCTTCCAGCGTCGGGGCGGTATAGGGTTCGAGCCATTTCGCACGGCCGAACCGCGATTGGAAAGTGACCAGATAAGCGTCTTCGCGCAGACCCAGACGCTCGGCCACCAAGCGCGCCGTTTTATGGCATTCGCAATGGTAGGGGTCGCCGAGTTCCAGCGTGCGGCGCGGCACGCCATGAAAACTCATCACGAGTTTGTCGGGGCGGCCATGGACTTCGAAATGCGCGCGCAAGGCATCGACGAGCGCACCGATGTAGGACGGATGATCGTGATAATGCTTGACCATCCGCAGCTCGGGCACATTGCGCAAGGTCTGCGCGGCCTGGAACACCGCATCGAACACGCTCGCCGTGGTGGTGCCCGAATATTGCGCGTAGGCGGGCACGACCAGCACGCGATCGACCCCGCTTGCCTGCAATTGCGTCAGCACCTGCGCCACCGAAGGTTGGCCGTAGCGCATCGCGTAAGCCACTTCGACGTCCCAGCCACGCTCGCCCAGATAACCGCGCAACAGACCCGCCTGCTTCGCAGTCCAGACTTTCAAGGGCGAGCCTTCCTTGGTCCAGATGCTCGCGTATTTCGCAGCGGATTTTTTCGGCCGTGTCGGCAGGATCGCGCCGTACAGAATCGGCTTCCATAGCAAGGGCGAAATCTCGACGACCCGGCGGTCGCTCAGAAACTCGGCCAGATAACGGCGCACCGCGGTGGGCGTCGGTTCATCGGGCGTGCCGAGATTGATCAACAGCACCGCGGCCTTGGTGACGTTGCCATGACGATACGGCGCGGGAGCGCTGGAACTCATCTCACCTCTTTACGGGATGGAAATGCCGGGACTGCATGGTAGCGTGCCCTCGTCCGCCATGTTGCTGGAAACGAGCCCGATATGCCCTTGCGCCTGAACGCCGCCCTTGCCGTCATCCTGGTCTGCCTCGGTGCCGGTGCGCCCGCGCGCGCCGTCGATGAAGACGTCAACGCCTATGTGAACGGGAACTTCGAGGCGATGTCGGCCGAGCAGCGCGCATTGTCCGTCGACATGGAACGCGCGATCGATCGCGCGGCAACTTCGCCGGATTTGCGGTTGCGCGTGTTGGCGGCCCCTTGGATATCCATGCAACAAAGAATCACCAAGCCGGAAGTGCGATTTCCCACGGTCAAGGAGTTGGCCGATGCGGCGCAAGGCTCGACCGACCTGTATGTGCTCGCCGTGATGGCGGCCATCTGCAGAGGTGCAATGGTTCCCGGATGCAGCACCACCGATTTCTTGCATCGATGGACCGCAGTCGCACCGCAAGACGCCCGGGCCTGGTTGAACCTGGCCATGTGGGAACGTTCGCAAGGCCACGAGGCAGCGAGCGTGCAGGCTTTCAAAAAGATCGCCACCGCGAACGAACTCAGCGACCCGCAAGCGATGGGACTGCAAATTGCGATCTCGGCCACGAAAGACGGCAGCTCGTCATCACAGGATCAACTGGTTCTCGCAGCTCAGGCTTCGGCGACTGCATCGTTGGTCACGTTGCCGTTATCCGGCCCGACGCAATGGTGCGGCACTGACGACACAGTGGCACTCGCCTGCCGCCATCTGGCCGATTTGATGTTGGAACGCGGCGGCCTCCTCGATTTCGGCCTCGCCCTGGCGATCGTCGATCGATTGCCCGCCACCACGCCAACCGAGCGGCAACGACTCGCGACCGAGAAAAAGGCCTACTTCTGGGCGCTCGAAATTCCCACCACTTGCTATCTCGATCGAGCGTTGAACAAAAAGCCCGAGTCACCCGACTGTTCAGACACCGACTGGCTCAATCGCGTGGCGGCGTTGGGCGAGGTCCGTTATGCGAAGGCCGAATTGCAGCGCCGGGGTGTCAGCGTTGCCGACGCGGCGGCGGCCTACGATCATGACCTGGCTGCTGCGCACTGAGACCAGCACGCAGCGCACCAGCATCGCGAAAACCGATCAAGACGTTTTCAGGCGCTCGCGATAACGCGTCAACTGAGTCCGCGCGTCGTCGCGGATCTTCCCGCGCACGAAGATCGTCCAGCCGAGCAACCAGCCGGCCGGCCCCAGGGCCATCGCGCTCCAGCGCCACAGACTGAAGCTGTCGACCTGACGCACGACGCGGCCGTCCTTCAGATGCAGATGGGTGCGGACTTGATTGCGCACGCGCCGACCGGTCCTGGCAAACAGATAACTCGCGGTCCAGGCGATTTCGGCACGCTCGCCCTGTACGTCGAGCACTCGCGCGCTGATGTGCAGATCGGTCGCACGTTCGAGCAGCATGCGCCACATCGCACGCGTCTCGTCGGCATCGAGTTCGAGAAACACGGGGTCGTGAAAGCGCGCGTCATCAGCGTAGAGCGCGCCCATGGTCTGCCAATCGCGCGCGGCAAACGCGGCGTACAACCGCTCGGCCACTGCGCGCGTCGTGCCGTCCTCAGCCATGGCTGGACAACACGTTGGTCAGCAAGCGCGCGGTGATGTCGACGATCGGCACCACGCGGTCGTAGGCCATGCGCGTCGGGCCGATGACGCCCAGCGTGCCGACCACTTTGCCATCGACTTCGTAAGGCGCAGTCACGATGCTCATCGAATCGACCGGGATCAACGCCGAATCGCCACCGATGAAGATCTGCACGCCATCGGCGCGGCCGGACTGGTCGAACAATTGCAGCAAGGACGTCTTGTGCTCGAACATCGCGAACAAGCGCTTGAGCGTGTCCATGTCGGAAGCGAGGTCGGACACGCCGAGCAGATTGCGTTCGCCCGAGATCACGACCGCGTCGTCCTCGTCGGCCATGGCCTCCTGCCCGGCCTGGGCGGCGCGGGTCATGAGCAGATTCATGTCGTCGCGCAACTGGCGCAACTCGTGCTGCAAACGGCCGCGGACTTCGTCGAAACTCAGGCCGGCAAAATTCTGGTTGAAGAAATTGGCCGCTTCGATGAGTTGGGTCGGCGTGAAGTCGCGGTCCATCAACAGGATGCGATTTTGCACCGCACCATCAGGCGAGACGATGATCAGCAGGATCCGTTTGTCACCCAGGCGCATGAATTCGACCTGCGACACCACCGCGCTGCGCTTGGGCGCGAGCACCACGCCGGCAAACTGGCTGAGGCTGGACAACACATGCGCCGCGGCCGAGATGACGCGTTGCGGATCGCCGCGCTGCAGTTGGCCATGCAATTCGGCGTCGATGGCGTCGGTGGGAATCTGTTCGAACGATTGCACCGTCAGCAGCGTGTCGACAAAGAGCCGGTACCCGCGCGGGGTCGGCACCCGTCCTGCCGAGGTATGCGGACTGGCCACGAAGCCGAGTTCTTCGAGATCGGCCATCACGTTGCGTATCGTGGCCGGCGACAGGTCCAGCCCCGAGAAACGCGACAATGCGCGCGAACCGACCGGCTGGCCTTCGATGATGTAGCGTTCGACCAGCGTCTTGAGCAGCGCTTGCGCGCGCGCATCGAGCTGGGAACCGGAACCGTTGTTGCGTTGCTGCGCCATGGCACCGATTCTACGCAAGGCGCACCCTGGGTAGTCAATCCGCCTGCAAATCGCCATGAGCGTTGTGATCTAATTCCCGCATGCCATCCAATCAAAAGACCGCCCGCCACGCCAAACGTGCGTTCCGTACCGCGGCCATCATCGGCAAATACCGCGCCCAAGGCATCGCCGATCCGCTGTTCGCGCTGGCCGAATTCCTCGCCCGGCGCGGCATGGGCGTCCTGTTCGAGACCGAGACGGCCGAGACCATCGGCGCCTCGGGCTACCAGGCGCGCACGCCCGAACAGATCGGGACCGAGGCCGATGTCGCCATCGTCGTCGGTGGCGACGGCACCATGCTCGGCATCGCGCGCCAGCTCGCCGCGTCCAATGTGCCCCTGATCGGCATCAACCAAGGGCGCCTCGGCTTCATGACCGACATCCCGCTGGCCAATCAATTCGATGCACTGTCATCGATGCTCGACGGCCAGTTCGTCGAAGAACGCCGCTCCTTGTTGCACGCGCAGGTGCTGCGGCCCGATGCGAACCGGCGCGCCAAGCCCAAGACGATGTTCGAGGCGATCGCCCTCAACGACGTGGTGGTGGCGCGCGGCGCGGTCTCGGGCATGATCGAATTGACGGTCGAGGTCGACGGGCATTACACCTACACCCAACGCGCGGACGGCCTGATCGTCGCCACCCCGACCGGCTCGACGGCCTATGCCTTGTCGGCCCATGGCCCGATCCTGCATCCGTGCGTGGCCGGCATTGCGCTGGTACCGATCGCGCCGCAGGCCTTGTCGAACCGGCCGATCGTGCTGCCCGACAGCGCGCGGGTCGTGATCACCCTGAACCGTCTCGCCAACGGCGCGCCGAACCCGGCCTCGGCCAGTTTCGACATGCAGACCCTCACCACCTTGCGTGAAGGCGACCAGATCATCGTCCAGCGCAGCCAGCACGAGATCACTTTGTTGCATCCGATCGGCTACAACTACTTCGGGGTCTTGCGCCAAAAGCTCAACTGGAGCCTGATGCCGGTTGGCGCCCCGCTCGCCGCGCATGCCGCGCCCACGGTGCCGGAACGCAAACGCCCGTCCAAGAACAAATCCGACTGAACACCGCCATGTTGCTCAGCCTCCATGTTCGCGATTTCGTGATCGTCGACGCGTGCCAGCTCGAACTGGCACCCGGATTCACCGTGTTTTCCGGCGAGACCGGGGCCGGCAAGTCCATCCTGATCGATGCGCTGGCCTTGGCGCTCGGCGAAAAAGCCGATGCCGCCGTGGTCCGCCAAGGCGCGGCCCGCGCCGACATCACGGCAATTTTCCGCACCCACGCCACGCTCGATGCCTGGCTGGCCGAGCATGAGCTCGCCGCCGACGAAGGCGTGGTCATCCTGCGCCGTACCGTCGATGCTCAAGGCCGCAGCCGCGCCTTCATCAACGGCGCGCCGAGCACCCAGGCCATGCTGCGCGAATGCGGCGATTTCCTGGTCGACATCCACGGCCAGCATGCGCATCAGCAATTGCTGCGTGCCTCGGCCCAGCGCACCTTGCTCGACGCCCACGCCGGGCTGCAACCCGCCGTGGCTGAGACGGCGGCGGCCTTCAAGGAATGGACTGCCATCCGCAAACAACGCGAGGCTTTCGAAAACGACGCGCGCAGCATCGCGCTCGAGCGCGACCGTCTGCAATGGCAATGCGACGAACTCGAACGCCTGGCGCCGCGCACCGGCGAATGGGTCGAGATCAGTGCCGAACATCAGCGGCTTTCGCATGCCGCCGGATTGATCGACGGCGCCTCGCGCGCGGTGCAAAGCCTGTCGGACGACGACGGCGCGGTGCAAGCCTTGCTCGGCCAGGTGCTCGCCAAGCTGCGCCCGCTGGCCGACATCGATCCGGCGCTCAAGAACGCGGTCGAAGCCCTCGACGGCGCCGACGCCCAGGTCGCCGATGCGGTGTCCACGCTCAACGGTTATCTGTCGCGCACCGAGATCGATCCGCAACGCCTCGCCGAAGTCGACGAACGCATGCAGGCCTTGCATTCGGCCGCGCGCAAATACCGGCTCGAACCCGAAGCGCTGGCCGATGAACTCGAACGCGTGCAAGCGCAATTGGCGGCGCTCGCCGGTGCGGCCGACCTCGATGCCTTGCGCGCCAAGGAAGCCGCCGCCGAAGCCGACTACCGCAAGCGCGCCGGCAAACT
>CAXBRX010000118.1:0-9000 GCA_963977835.1 uncultured Derxia sp. | reverse complement strand
GGCCCCGGCCGCGCAACGCTCGCTGGGTCTGGCCATCGGTCTTGCGGTCTTCATGGTGGCAGTGGTGGGTGGCGGATATTGGCTGGTCGGCACGCCTGCAGCGCTCGCATCGAATCCGGCTGCCGCGATGGCTGCGGCCAATGGCAACGACGCCGGTGCCGCCGACAACGCGGGCGAGGGCGGTGCCAAGCATCCGATGAGCTTCGACAAGATCCAGTCCATGGCCGAAGGCCTCGCTGCGCGGCTCAAGGACGATCCGAACGATGCGACCGGTTGGGCCATGCTCGCGCGCTCCTACATGGTGCTCGGGCGCTATCCGGAAGCCGTGCCGGCCTTCAAGCGCGCGACCGCGCTCGTGCACGACGACGCCCAGTTGTATGCCGATTACGCCGATGCGCTCGCGATGGCCAACGACCGCAATCTGAGCGGTGAGCCGATGGCGCTCGTCGCGCAGGCGCTCAAGATCGATCCGAACAATCTCAAGGCGCTGACCCTGGCCGGTACCGACGCTTTCGAGCGCAAGGATTACGCGACCACGATCAAGGATTGGGAGAAGGTGGCCCAGCTCGGCGCGAACGACAGCGAATTCGTCCAGCAAGTGCGGCAAGGCATCGCCGAGGCGCGTGACCTGGCCGCCAAGGCCGGTGTGAAAGTACCGCCGCCCGCAGCGGGCACCGCGATGCCGGCTGCAACGACCCCGCCTGCCGGTGCGCCCGCAATGGCCGCCGCCGGTGTGAATGGGGTGAGCGGACGCGTGAGCCTGTCTGCTGCGCTCGCCAAGCAGGCATCGCCCGATGACACCGTCTTCGTGTTCGCGCGTGCGGCGCAAGGGCCGCGCATGCCGTTGGCCATCGTGCGCAAACAGGTCAAGGATCTGCCGTTCGATTTCACGCTCGACGATTCGACCGCGATGTCGCCGCAGATGAAGTTGTCCAACTTCCAACAGGTGGTGGTCGGCGCGCGGATTTCGAAGTCGGGCAATGCCATGCCGCAACCCGGCGATCTGCAAGGCATCTCGTCCACGGTCTCGCTGGGCGCGACCGGTCTCAAGATCGAGATCGGCGAAGTCGTGAAGTGATGCTCGGGCGCCGCGCCTGCGTGCGGCGGCGCCGTTTTCGAGCAAGCTGGGGAGGGGTACTACCCATGCGCTGGGGGATGTGCCGACTTACCGGCCCTGGATGAAACGGATAAAACGCTGTCAGGAAAATTCCGACACGCCATGTTCCGTTCCTTCCGACCCCTCTCGTTTGCCTGCCTGACGACGATGGCCGCACCGGCCTTCGCGCAGGTCTATGGCGGCCAGGACGCGTCGGGCGCGGTCGTGCTGTCGAACTTCCAGACCGAGGTCACGCAAGCGGTGATCGTCGCGGCCCCGCCGGCGCCCGCACCGGTGGCCGCTTTGATGCCCCCCGATGCCGGCGCACCGGTGGCCGCCGTCATGCCGGCCAAATTCATGCCCATCATCGATGCCGCGGCGCGCGAGCATGCCTTGCCGCCGTCGTTGTTGCATGCGGTGATCGCGGTCGAATCGGGCTACAACCCGCGCGCGGTTTCCAAGGCCGGGGCCAAAGGGCTGATGCAATTGATGCCCGAGACCGGCTCGCGGTTCGGTGCCCGCGACCTGTTCGACGCCACCCAAAACGTGCGGGCCGGCGCGCAATACCTCAAATGGCTGCTCGGCACGTTCGACGGCGACATGGCGCTCGCGCTGGCCGGCTACAACGCGGGTGAAAACGCCGTCATGCGTTACGGCAACAAGATCCCGCCCTACCGCGAAACCCAGGAATACGTGCCCAAGGTGCTGGCCGTCTACAAGCAATTGTCCAATCGCTGAACGCACCGCCTCGTCCGGCCAAAGCCTGCCGGATGGGGAAACTCCCTCCCTGAAACTCGAGACTGCAAGCGCATCGCCAGACCGGTGATGATGGATAACTGTTGCCATCAGTCGCCAAATTGCTGCGATGTGTCGTTAAAAACAGTATTTTCGAGTCGAGTTTAAGGAAACCTTCATTTTCCGTGAATTCCTTCACGTTTTTGTCGGGAATTCTTAAGTGGGGCATGTCCCTACCCATTGTTGAGCGTTTTGTTTGGGTGGATCCCCCATCGACGAACGCGGGACACGCCGTACTTACATCTTGCTACGCGTTTTTACACTGTGCATGACGACTGCCGAAGAGCGGTCAGTGACCTGAACAAGCAAGCTCTCTGGAGGTTCTATGGGTCCGAATGCACCGAAGCGCGGCGGCCGCTGGTCGTTGGCGCTGGCAGCGGCGACCGCCACGCTGGCCTTGTTGGGAGGCGTGGTCCACGCCGCCACCGTCAATCTGAAAGTCGCGGATACCAGCGCGACCGGTGGCCTCGGCGCCTTGCCTTCCAGTGTGGATTTCTATTTCACGATCGAGGAAGACAAGACCTTCGACGTCAAACCCGGCGTCACTGCCGTGGCAGGCGCCGACGGCGATCCCGCGCGCTCGGACCCGACCTTGTCGCTGGCCTTCCATCGCAGCTACATGCCGGTGGTGGCAAGCGGGGAGGGCATGGCCGCCTTCACGGCAGCCGTCGGTGCGCTCGATTTCTCGCAACGCCAGCGCTATTTCGTTTCGGTGCTGCCCAAGGCGGTGGACGGGACGCCGGCCTACACCATGGGCGGCACGCCCTTGCGCGGGCAGACCGAGGTCGTCGACCTGGTCCTGCATCCGTTGCCGATCAAGACCGCGCAAATCTCGGTCCTGATCTTCCAGGACAACAACCCCATCAACGGCGCGCCGGATGCGCCGAGCGCGACCGGCGACGCGCAGGAACTGGGCTTGTGCGGTTTCGAGGCGCAACTCTTCGACGCGGGCGGCACCTATGGCGCATCGGGCGGGCGGATCTCGGCCGATGTGTTCGGCAACCCGCTGGGCACCGTCTACAACGCGGCCGGCGAGGTCGTCAGCATCGGCGACAACGTGCTCAAGGCCGATCGCAACGGCGTCATCGCGATCAAGAACCTCGCCCCGGCGAAGTACACGATCTTCCCGCTTGCACCCAATGCCATGCCCAGCCGCAACGAATGCAACCTGGGCGATGCGCGCCGCACCCCGATCTATGTCGCCGAGAACGCGCCCGGCCCGCTGCAACCCGGGCAGATCCGTTGGGGCGAATGGATGCAGACCACGACCATCGAAGGCACCTGGGGCAACGATGCCTGGGTCAATGCCAACGAGCCGAATTACTTCAAGGAATTCGGCCCTCCCGGACACCATGTGTTCCAAGGCTTCGTGCGCAAGTTCAACGGGCTGGCGTCGAATCAGAGCAGCGCGGTCACGGCGACCGGCCGCATCGTGCACACGCATATGTCGCGTCCGCCGGCGCTCGCGTTCTACAACGGCGAAGTCGACGGCGAATGCTCGATCGGCATCAACGAAGTCGGCGTGCAGGGCGGCCTGGGTGTCTGGGCCGGGCCATGCAACGCCCTCGGCGAATTCTCCATTCCGAATCTCAAGCCGGGCACGCGTTATCAATTGGCGGTCTGGGACGGACCGCTCGACAACGTCTTCGGCCAATACGATTTCTACACGCCCGACAGTGGCGGCGCGCTGGCCCTGGGCGATGTGCCGGTGTTCCGCTGGTTCGGCCGGTTCGAGGGCAAGGTCTGCCACGACTACGACGGCAGCGGCAGGTGTACCGACGCTACCGGCACCGACGACAGCGCGAAATCGGGGCTGCCGAATCAAGCGATCAATCTGCGCTTTCGCGACGGATCGATCTATCAATCGGTCGTGACCAACGACGATGGCGAATACGAATTCGCCGAGGTCTTTCCGTTCTTCAACTGGCTGGTGGCCGAAGTCGATTTCGCGCGTTTCAAGGCGACCGGCGCAACCATGGTGACCGATGCCGGCGGCGCCTTGCCGGCCTCCAACACCGCGAGCTATGTCTGGGGCCACCAGAAGATGACGCCCCAGGTGCAGGACAACGGCGCGCCCTACCGCACCGATCTGTCGGCGAGCGACAACCCCGATGGATCGAGCTTCTACAACCCGGTGCTGCTGCAGGCCGAACAGATCTTCCTGGGTACGACCAACCGCATCGATTGGGGCAAGAAGGCCTACGCGGGCGTCGAGAACGGCGGCATCACGGGCATCGTGCATTACGCCTCGACGCGTGCCGAGTTCGATCCGCGCTTCGCGACCGCGGAGAACAACGAGCCCGGCATTCCGGGCGTGACGGTGAATCTGTATCGCGCGAGCGCCGCGAATCCGCGCCAGCGCGCGAGCAACACGCCGATCGCCTCGACGGTGACCGATGCCTGGGACGACGCCCAGCCCACCGGTTGCGCCTGGTCGACCTCGCCGGCCTATGTTTCGCCCGACGGCATCGTGACCGATTGCTATGACGGCCTGCGCAATTACAACCAGCAGCGTCCCGGTGTCTTCGATGGCGGCTATGCGTTCTTCCAGTACCAGGATCCGGTCAGCAACACCTACAAGCCGCTCGAGGCCGGGTATTACATCGTCGAAGTCGTCTCGCCCAAGGACGCCAACGGCAACGACCTCTATGTGGTGCAAAAGGAAGAGGACAAGAACGTCGATTTCGGCGATCTGATCGAGGTGTCGACGCTGGCCTATCCGGTGGAGTGCGTCGGCGAGCGTTCGTCGCCGGTGCCGGCCGAACTGGCTTTGTTCCCGGGCGTTGGCATTCCGTTCGAGTTCCGCGACAACCCGGTGGTCGATGCCGATGCGTATCCGGCCAATTACGCCGCGAGCGGCGGCAAGAAGCGCCCGTATTGCAACATGAAGGCGGTCACGCTCATGCCGCGCATGAACGCGGCGGCGGATTTCCATCTGTTCACGCATGCGCCGGTGTCGGGCCATATCGTCGGCATGATCCTCGATGATCTCGCCAACGAGTTCTCGGTCTACAACCCGTCGTTCGGCGAGAAATACGCGCCGCCTTTCATGCCGATCTCGTTGCGCGATTGGTCGGGCCGCGAATTCTCGCGCGTGTATTCCGACCGTTTCGGCACCTACAACGCGCTGGTTCCGTCGACCTTCTCGTACAACGTGCCGATTCCGTCGGGTGTTTCGCCGAGCATGATCCAGGCCTGTCTGAACTCGCCTTACATGGCCGATCCGGCCAATCCGGGCAAGTTCAAGCTCGACCCGCATTTCAACAAGAGCTATACGCAATTTTGCTACACGCTGCAGTACCTGCCCGGCAAGACCACCTATCTCGATACGCCGGTGCTGCCGATCGCCGCGTTCGCGGGGCCTCAGCAATACCCGCTCGATTGCGAGCAACCTGACCAGACGCCCGCGATCCATTCGGTCACCAACGGCAATTACGGTCCGTGGATTTCGCGCAGCGCGGGCGGCACGCTCACCATCAAGTCGATGGGGGCGACCGAGGTGCTCAATCCCTTGTTCAACCAAGACGACCTGGGCGTGGTCAATCCGGCCACCGGCGTGGTCGAACCGCGCACCATCGCGCGCAATTACGGCTTTGGTTCGGTCAAGGGCAAGGTCAGCATCGGCGGTGTCGATGTGAGCAACTTTGCGACCTGGAGCGATGCGCAGATCACGCTGACGCTGCCGCCCGGAACTCCGGTGGCTTCGGGCACGCTCGTCGTCACGCATGCCAATGGCAAGTCGACCACGCGCGGTGTGACGGTACACATTGAAAACCCGACCCCGACGGTGCTGGCCGCTGGTCAGACCATCCAGTCCGCGGTCGATGCGGCCGCCGCCGGCGCGCTCATCATCGTGCCGCCCGGGGTGTATGAAGAATCGGTGATCGTCGATCGTCGTGTGCGCCTGCAAGGCCATGGCGCGGGCGCGACCATGATCAACGCGGTCAAGCAGCCGACCGAGAAGCTGCAACTCTGGCGCCAGGCCATGTGCCTCAAGATCATGGCATCGGGTGGCGCGGACTTCCTCGTGCCCGGGCAGACCCTGCCGGCCAATCTGGACGCCTGCCTGACCGGCGATACGGCCGATGCGGCGCCCTTGTTGTTCGGCACCGAGGAAGGCGCGGGCTTCTTCGTCATGGAGAAGCGCCCGGCCAGCACCAATGCGCTCAACAACCTGGTGGGCAATGTGCTCAACGGCAACGCGCCCCGGCTGCAGATCGACGGCTTCACGATCACGGGGGCCGACCAGGGCGAGGGCGTGATGGTCAACGGCAATGCCGTCGGCATCGAGATCTCGAACAACCGGATCACCGGCAATGCCGGCAGCTTCTCGGGCGGCATCCGGCTCGGCCATTTCGAGTTGACCTCGGCCGACCGCTATACCGACGCCTACAACTATCTCGCCAAGATCCACGACAACGAGATCCTGCAAAACGGCAACCAGGCCGGCGAATCGGGCGGCGGCGGTGGCGGCATCGGTTTGTACACGGGCTCGAATGCCTACACGGTGTCGAACAACTTCGTCTGCGGCAATTACTCGACCGGCGACGGCGGCGGCCTCGCGCATGTCGGCATCAGCGATGTCGTTCGGCGCGGCAACACCACTTACCGCAACACCATCAGCGGCAACAAGTTCCTGTTCAACCAATCGTTCTACCAAGGGCGTGCGGTGAACGGCGGCGGAATCTCGATCGCAGGCCTGCCTTCGTTGCTCGCGGCCAATGGCGCGTCCACGGGCTCGGGTCCGGTGCGCATCGCCAACAACCTGCTGCAAGGCAATCTGGCCGGGGCGGGCGACGGCGGCGGCATCAGCCTCGTGGGCGTCAACGGCACCGAGAACGGCAATGATCCGTATCGCGTCGACATCCTCAACAACGTGATCGTCGACAACGTCACGGGTCTGGCCGGCGGCGGCATCGCGATGCAGGACGCGACCAGTGTCTACGTGATCAACAACACCATCACGCACAACGACAGCGTGGCGACCGCGGGCCTGGCCTTCACGCTCGGCCAGAACGATGCCTATCCGGGCGGCGTGCCCAACGCCGGGCAGAACAGCGTCTCGGCGCCGCAACCGGGGGCCGGCATCGCTTCGCGCGGGCATTCGTCCGGTCTCGCCGCGCGCGTGGGCAACGGTTACTCCAACCCGACCCTGGTCAACAACATCGTGCTCGAGAACCGGCAATACCGCTGGGGCATCAACTACCTGGTCGATCAGACCACGTGCACCTTCTCGTCCAACACCGTCGGCAATTGCTACGGGCTGAATTTCGTCGGCTTCTCCGACCTCGGGGTGCTCGGTGCGCCGGGCAATCCGAGTCTGAATCCGACCTACTCGGCCCTGACGAGCGCGGCGCCCGGCAACAACGTGGTCGCCACCACCGCCAACACCGCGGGGTGCCAGGCGTCGGCGTCGGGTACGCCGGTGCGCTTCCTGGCCGATTACTGCAACGCCGGACGCGACGCAGTCATCCAGATGACCGAGCAGCAGGTCAATCAATCGGCGGGCAGTCTCGCGACGGCGGCGGCCTTCGATGAAGGCGGCAATTTCATCGATACGCGCTTCGGACCGCTGACGCTCAACGACGCGGTGGCATGGGCCAAGAGCGCACCAGGGGCACGCGTGTTGCGCGCCTATGGCGATTACCGCCTGGCGAACAACTCGGGCGTCGGTGCGAGCGGGCGGAACCTGACCAATGTCGGGACCATCCCGCAAGACATCCGTGTGGCGGTGAGCGTGGATGCCGCGGGCGTGCCGCGCGGCAGCGCCTGGGCCATCGGCGCCTATGAACCGCAGCCTTAACCCAAGACCTGGAGCGACCAACATGCAAGCGACCAAGCTCAAGACGATCGCCCGTGCACTCGCCCTGGCGGGCGGGCTGACGGCAGGCGGGCATGCGCACGCCATCGTGTTCTCGCAATGTCCGACCACCGACGGCGCCGGCAATCCGATTCCGGCGGCGCAAAAGGAATGCCGGCATCTGTCGGCCGGCGATGGCTGGGTGTTCTATGCCGAACGCAGCGGCAGGCCCGCGCCCGCGGGCGGCGCCGCGGCCAGTTGGCTGCGCAAGCGCGCCTACACCTTCGGCTTCAACGACGTCACCGGACGCGCCGACGACGAGGTGATGGCGCAAGGCACGTTCAGCGCCAAATGGCCGGCGCCGCCGCTGGTGTTCGGCGAAGGCAAGCATGTCTTCATGTCCTTGACCAATGTCGGCATGGCGCATCGCCCCGATCTGTTCGATCCGCACTCCATCCATTGGCACGGCTTTCCGCAAGCTGCACCGGTCTTCGATGGCGTGCCCGAGGGCTCGGCCACGGTGAACATGGGCTCGACCCTGACCTACTACTACAAGACCAACGACCCGGGGTCGTACATCTATCACTGCCATGTGGAGTCGGCCGAACACATGCACATGGGCATGCTCGGTTCCTTGGTCGTCACGCCCAAGCAGAACGGCACGCCGTTTCCGCACCCGAATCGCCCCGGCCAGTTCCTGACCAAATTCGGCTACAACGACGCCGACGGCAGCACCGGCTACGACGTTGATTACGCCTTGCAGACCGAGGCCTTCAACCTGGGCTTTCATGAGCTGCACGAGGCGATCCAGCCCTTGCCCTTCGAGGACATGCGCGCCACGCATCCGATGATCAACGGGCGCGGTTATCCCGACACCGTGCAAACCGCGGCATTGCCGCGCGTGCCGGCCGATCTCGATGATCCGGCGAGCCTGTTGCCGCAATCGTCGCAGCAGGTCAGTGCGCTGGTGACGGCCAAGGCCGGCGACCGCGTGCTGCTGCGCCTGACCAATGTCTCGGTGGCCGAGTACTTCACGCTCACCGCCCTCGGATTGAAGATGAAGGTGGTCGCCACCGGTGCGGCGATCGCGCGCGGACCCAAGAACGGCGGCGGCGACGAGGCGCAATGGTTCGGCCGCGGCCTGAATGTGCAGGTGGCCAGCGGCACGAGCACCAATGTGCAGGGTCGCGACTGGGGTTACGAGACCAATTCGGTGACCCTCGGCGGCGGCGAAGGCGTCGACGTGATGATCGATACCGCAGGCGTGCCGCCCGGGACCTACTACCTGTACTCGACCAATCTCAACTAC
>CAXBRX010000117.1:0-9018 GCA_963977835.1 uncultured Derxia sp. | reverse complement strand
ATGGGAAAGTTATGGATGTTGTACTGACGGTAAAACTCACGCATCAACTTCAGACCGTTACCTTCGTACATCCAGGCATTCATCTGTCTGGCATTGAGTCCGAAAGGAATGGCACAACCCAAGGCGAAGGTTTCGTCCTTGCCAAAGTAGTAGTAGGGGGCGGTATTGGCCATCTCGACCGAGCCATCGCGCAGGGCATCAACGGTGCCAAAAGCCGGAACAATCTCGCCAGCGGCGTGGGTCGAAATTTCAAACTTACCCCCGGTCATTTCCTTGACTTTGGCTGCAAAGACATCATTGACGCCAAACAAGGTATCCAGGGCTTTGGGAAAGCTGGAGGTCAGGCGCCAGCGCAAAGCGGGTTGAGCGTGAACAGCAGGCGCCAAGCCAAGAGAAAGAACGCCTGCGATGCCGGCATTTTTGAGTGCGGAACGACGATCCATGAAAAAACTCCAATCTTAGAAATGGTTCAGGCATTCAGGTGTTTCTATGCCTGAGTGAAGCCATTGTAAAGACGAAGACATGGTTCAAAGGGTGCGGGTTTACCCGTTCAAAACCCCACAACATCGATGGGAAATCGGTGGTTTATCGAGAGCGCAATGCCTCGGGCATCAAGGCCACATTCGGACAGTAATTGGGCCGGATCGCCGAGCTCGGTGAGTTGGTCAGCAATACCCAGTTGGAGCACCGGCAGCGCCAGTCCATGTGCAGCCAGGCATTCAAGTACGGCACTTCCAGCGCCGCCGGCAATGGCGCCTTCTTCCACAGTCACCAAAGCGCTGTGTTCGCGCGCGATTTGCAACACCAACTCGATGTCCAGCGGCTTGGCCCAGCGCATATTGGCCACCGTGGCGTCCAAATCTTGGGCCGCTTCCAGCGCGGGGTACAGCAATGGACCAAAGGCCAAAATGGCCAGGCGCTGCCCCTGGCGCCGAATTTCACCGCGCCCAAAGGGCAAGGCCGTCAAACCTGGCTCGGGTGTGCGCCCGACCCCAGCCCCGCGCGGATAACGCACGGCCACGGCGTGGTCTTGTTGGTAGGCGGTGGTCAGCAATTTGCGGCACTCGTCCTCGTCAGCAGGGCAGGCCAGGCTCACGTTCGGTACACAGCGAAGAAAGGGGATGTCAAACAAGCCCGCATGAGTCGCGCCGTCGGCACCGACGAGGCCTGCGCGGTCGAGCGCGAAGGTCACATCGAGGTTCTGCAAGGCGACGTCATGAATGAGCTGGTCGTAGCCGCGCTGCAAGAAAGTGCTGTAGATCGCGACCACCGGCTTGAAGCCTTCGCAGGCCATGCCGGCCGCGAACGTGACGGCATGTTGTTCGGCGATGCCGACATCAAAATACCGCTCGGGAAATTGCTGCTCGAAGCGGACCATGCCCGACCCTTCGCGCATCGCGGGCGTGATGCCGATCAGGCGCGCGTCCTTGGCCGCCATGTCGCACAGCCAATCGCCAAAGACCTGGGTGTAGGTCGGCTTGGCCGGTGCGGCGGCCTTGACGATGCCTTTGGCCGGATCGAATTTGCCAGGGCCGTGATAGAGCACCGGATCGGCTTCGGCCATTTTGTAGCCCGCGCCTTTGCGCGTGACCACATGCAGGAATTGCACGCCGCCGCGCGCCTTGAGGTTGCGCAGCGTCGGAATCAGGATGTCGAGGTCGTGGCCGTCGATCGGGCCCAGGTAATTGAAGCCCAAAGACTCGAAGATCGTGCCCGGCCCGAGCATGCCCTTGGTATGTTCCTCGAAGCGCTTGGCGAATTCATGCAAGGGCGGCACCGGCTTGAGCAGCTTGTCGGCCGCCTGGCGCGCCGCGGCGTAGAACTTCCCGCTCATCAGACGCGTGAGGTGCCGATGCAAGGCGCCGACCGGCGGGCTGATCGACATTTCATTGTCGTTGAGCACCACGAGCAGGTTGATGTCGTCCATCACGCCCGCGTTGTTGAGCGCCTCGAAGGCCATGCCGGCCGACATCGCGCCATCGCCGATCACCGCGATGTGCGAGCGCTTGGCTTGCGCCGGGTCTTTGCTGCGCGCGGCGGCGACCGCCATGCCGAGCGCGGCGCTGATGCTGGTGCTCGAATGCGCGGTGCCGAAGGTGTCGTATTCGCTTTCGACACGGCGCGGGAAGCCCGAAATGCCGCCGAACTGGCGCAGCTTGGCCATGCCTTCGCGCCGGCCGGTCAGAATTTTGTGGGCGTAGGTCTGATGGCCGACATCCCAGACGATGCGGTCGGCCGGGGTGTCGAACACGTAATGCAGCGCGAGCGTGAGTTCGACCGTGCCCAGGTTGGACGACAGATGGCCGCCGGTCTTGGAGACCGCATCGACGATGAAATCGCGCAATTCGCCGGCCAACGGCTTGAGCTGCGCGCGTTCGAGACGGCGCAGATCGGCGGGGCTATCGATGGTCTTCAACAACTCGGGCATGGTCAGCTCTTGCGCAGCACGATGAAGTCTGCGATGTCCTGCAGGCGCGCGGTCGCGCCGTCGATGGCCGCGAGCGCCGCATGCGCCTGCTGCCGTAATTGCTCGGCCAGCTTCTTCGAAGCGTCCAGCCCGAGCATCGAAACATAGGTCGGTTTGTCGGCCGCCGCATCCTTGCCGGCCGTCTTGCCGAGGGTGGCCGTATCGGCCTCCGTGTCCAAAATATCATCGACCACCTGGAACGCCAAGCCGACCGCCCGGGCGTAATCGTCGAGCGCGGCCGACTCCTGCGGTGCGGGGATGCGCCCGGCCCGCGCACCCAGGCGCACGGCCGCGCGCAACAACGCGCCGGTCTTGAGCCGATGCATGTGTTCGAGCGCTTCGCGGTCCATCTTCCGGCCGACGTTCGCGAGGTCGATCGCCTGCCCGCCCGCCATGCCACGCGCGCCCGAGGCACCGGCCAATTCCGCCACCATGGTGCACGCCTGCGCGCTTTCCGGTGCGCTCAACACTTCGAACGCCAGGGTCTGCAAGGCGTCGCCGGCCAGCAAAGCGGTGGCCTGGTCGAAAGCCACATGCACGGTCGGGCGGCCGCGGCGCAATGCGTCGTTGTCCATCTCGGGCATGTCGTCATGCACGAGCGAATAGGCATGGATCAATTCGACCGCGACCGCGGCGCGATCGAGCGCGGCAGGCTCGCCACCGAAGGCTTCGCCCGCGGCATAGACGAGCAAGGGCCGCACCCGCTTGCCACCGCCAAGCACCGCATGGCGCATGGCGGCATGCAGGCGCTGCGGTGCCGCCGCAGCCGAGGGCAAGGCATGTTCGAGCGCGGCTTCGGTACGGGCAGCGCAAGCGCCCACCCAGGCTTCGAATGTGACCGACATCACCACGCGCCTCAACGGCCCAGATCGAGCGCACGCGGGGCGGCATCTTCGCCGGCCGCACGGTCGAGGACCTGCAGCTTTTCGCGCGCTTCTTCGAGATGCTGCTGGCATACGCGGATCAGTTCCGACCCGCGCTGATATGCCGCGACCGATTGGTCGAGCGCGAGGTTCTGCCCTTCCATCGCCGCGACCAGTTTTTCGAGCTCGGCCAAAGCCTCCTCGAAGGAAGGCGCGGCAGCAGCGGTCTGGCGTTTGGTCATGGCGGGTCCATCGAGGCAAGAGGCATGCGCACAGGCGGGCCTAACCGGCGGCCGACGCACGCGCGCGAAAGACTGGATTTTAGCCGTCTGCGCGCAGCGACTCGAACCCGGCGCCCCGGACCGACATGCGGATCATGAAATCGAGAAAAAAACGTGATGAATCAGGGATTTCACTGTGATTTTGGGTAGACTCGCGGCTCTTCAAATTGGCCGGGCAGCGAAAGGAGGATCGAGTCGCCAGCCAGCCGGGGTATGCCCTGTTTGGTTGCATCGTCGCGGGAACCGCAAGGGTTCCTCACACCTGCAGTTACGGGGGCTTGGGTCACTCAATTCTGATGAAAGGGTTGGGGCATGTCAGATATTGGCAGCCGACTCCAGGTCGCTCGGCCGACAAGCCAGCTTCCGATCGAGTGGTATTTCGACGAACAGCTCCATCGCCAGGAGCTGCAAACTTTGTTCCTCAACGGTCCCCGTTATGTCGGGCACGAACTCATGGTGCCCGAGGTCGGCGACTATTACGCCTTGCCGCAGGAAGACAGCGGCCGCGCACTCGTGCGCAACGAAGGCGGCATCGAACTGGTCAGCAACATCTGCCGCCATCGCCAGGCCATCATGCTCGACGGCCGCGGCAAGACCAACAACATCGTCTGTCCGTTGCACCGCTGGACTTACGATCTCAAGGGTGAATTGCTCGGTGCGCCGCATTTCGAGAAATCGCCCTGCCTGAACCTGCAGAAGTTCCCGCTCAAATCGTGGAACGGCCTGCTGTTCGAAGACAACGGCCGCGACATCCTCAAGGACCTCGGCAATTCGAAGTTCGCCAAGTATTTCGACTTCACCGGCTACAAGCTCGGCCATGTCGAGATGCATCCGTGCAATTACAGCTGGCGCACTTTCATCGAGGTCTATCTCGAGGATTACCACGTCGTGCCCTTCCATCCGGGTCTGGGCAAGTTCGTCAATTGCGGCAACCTGGCCTGGGAGTTCGGCGAGAACTACTCGGTGCAGACGGTCGGCATCCTCGACCATCTCAACACCACGGGGTCGCCGGTCTATGAAAAATGGACCGAGCAATGCCGCAAGTATTTCGACGGCGGGAAGTCGTTGCCCGAGTTCGGCGCGGTCTGGCTGACCTACTACCCGAACATCATGCTCGAGTGGTATCCGGGCGTGATCACGGTCTCGACCGTGCATCCGATCTCGATGACGAAGACCATGAATGTGGTCGAGTTCTACTACCCGGAAGAAGTCGTCGATTTCGAACCCGACTTCATGGCCGCGCAACAAGCCGCGTACATGGAAACCGCGATCGAAGACGACGAGATCGGCGAACGCATGGACCGTGGCCGCCTGCAATTGCATGCACGCGCGACCAACGAAATCGGCCCTTACCATTCGCCGTTCGAAGACGGGATGCAGCATTTCCACGAGTATCTGCGCCGCGAGTTGGGCCGTCCGGCCTGAGCACGCCTACGGCACAGGGCTGAATCAACGGCCTCGGCACCTGCCGAGGCCGTTTTCTTTTGCGGGCCACCAAGAGACGCGCCGCGCGCCCCTTAGAATCATGCGATGCAATCGCTCTGGATGCTCGTCGCCGCCTTCTTGTTCTCGGCCATGGGCGCACTCGTCAAATACGCCTCGCCGCATCACAACGCCTGGGAAATCCTGGGCTGGCGTTCGATCGTCGGCCTTGCGGTCCTCATCCCCCTGATCCGCAGCATGCCGGGCGGCCTGCGCCAGGGCCTCGCGACGAAATACTGGTCGGCCCACACCGTGCGCAACCTGTCGGGCACGATGGCCGTGGTGCTCTGGTTCGCGTCGATGGCGCATCTGCCGATCGCGACCTCGATGACGCTCAATTACACCTCGTCCTTGTTCATCGGCCTGGGCTTGTTCGTCGGTGCGGCCTGGCGCGGCCAAGGGCTCACGGTCGGCGGCGTGCGCCAGATGCCGATGCTGATCGCGCTCGTCGTCGGTTTCGTCGGCATCGTGTTCGTCTTGCGTCCCACTTTCGAGCGCGACCAACTCATCTGGGCCTTGGCCGCCTTGAGCTCCGGCGTGCTGGCCGCGGTGGCCTTGATGACGGTGCGCGCCTTGGGGCAACTCGGCGAACCCACGAGCCGCACGGTGTTCTACTTCACGCTGGCCGGCCTGCTCGTGGCCTTGCTCGGCATGGCCTTCGCGGGCGCGACCTGGCCCGCCCCGAAGGAAATGGCGGCGCTGATCGGCGTCGGCATTTGCGCGGTGCTGGCCCAATTGGCGCTGACACGCGCTTACGGATTCGGCCAGACACTGCTTGCCGCCAACCTGAACTACGCGGGTATCCTGTTCGCGTCGTTCTGGGGCTGGCTGATCTGGGACGATCGCGTGCCGGCCATCGCCGCGGTGGGCATGTTGCTCATCGTGGGCGCGGGCATCGGCTCGACCTGGCTGACCGCCAATGCCGGACGCCCGGCCACGGACGCCGAATGACGATGCGCGAGCGCCACGGCCTTGTTTCGTCCGGCGTCGCGTCGATCAACCTTGCCGCACCCACCTTGCGTCTCCAACTCTCGACCTTCATCACACCATGTACGACACCCTGATCGATTGCGCCACCGTGCGCGCCCATCTCGACGATCCGCAATGGCTCATCCTCGATTGCCGTTTCGATCTCGGCCAGCCGGCCGCAGGCGAAGCCGCCTATGCGCTGGGCCATCTGCCCGGCGCGCGCTATGTGCATCTGGACCGCGATCTGTCGGCCAAGCGCGGCGCGGGCGCGATCAATGGCGGCCGCCATCCGCTGCCTGCGCGTGAAACCATCGCGGCGCGTTTTGGCGCCCTGGGCGTGGGCGATGACACCCAAGTCGTGTTGTACGACGCTTCGGGCGGCACGTACGCCGCGCGCGCCTGGTGGATGCTGCGCTGGATCGGCCATGCCAATGTGGCGGTGCTCGACGGCGGCCTGCCGGCCTGGCAGCGCGCGGGCGGAGCACTCGTGACCACCGTGCCGCCCCAGGCCACCGCCGCGCAACTCACGCTCAAGGCGAGCCTGGTCGGCTATGTGGATGCCACCGCGGTGCAGGCCAACATCGCGAGCGCGGCCAACACCTTGATCGATGCGCGCGGCCCCGACCGTTACGACGGCAGCGCCGAAACCATCGACCCGGTCGGCGGGCATATTCCCGGCGCCATCAATCTGCCGTTCGCGGGCAACCTCGATGCCAATGGCTGCTTCAAACCCGCCGAGGCCTTGCGCACGCGCTTTGCCGCGGCGATCGGCGGCAAACCGGTCATCCATCAATGCGGTTCGGGCGTGACGGCCTGCCACAACCTGCTCGCGATGAAGCATGCCGGCCTGCCCGAAGGCGTGCTGTACGGCGGCAGTTGGAGCGAATGGATCGAAGACCCGACGCGTCCGCGCTGGACGCCGGCCTGACACCCCGACGACGACCTCAATGCACGTGGTCGTCGAGCAGGCTGAACACCGTGAAGATGAGCGCGATGCCGAGGGCGATCAGGACGACCTGCCAGACGCTTTCGCGCGCGCGCCCTTCACGATGCAATTGCGGCACGAGGTCGGACAACGCGATGTAGATGAAGCTGCCGGCCGCGACCACGAGCGCGTAAGGCACGAGCGATGACACCCGGTCGAGCAACAGATAGCCCGCAACCGCGCCCACGGTCGATGACAGGTTGGACAGCAGGTTGAACACATAAGCGCGCTTGCGCGTGAAACCTGCGTTGAGCAGCACCATGAAATCGCCGATCTCGGACGGGATTTCATGCGCGATGATCGAGGCCGCCGCGACCACGCCCACGCGCACATCGGCGATGAACGCCGCCGCGATCACGATGCCGTCGGCGAAGTTGTGGATCGCATCGCCGATCAGGATCGGCCAGCCGCCACGGCCGGTCTGGGTACGGTCGAAGCCATGATGATGGTGATGCGCATCGCCTTCGTGATGATGGCTATGGCGCAGCACCTCGAATTTTTCGAGCAAAAAGAACCCGAGCAAGGACGCGAGCAGCAAGGCGAACAGCGCGTGGGTTTCCTGCGCACCTTCCATCGCCTCGGGCAGCATGTGCAACAACGCGGTGGCGAGCAGGCAGCCGGTGGAAAACGCCACCATGCGCTCGACCATGCGCGACAACAAGGTGAACGACACCAGCGCGGCGGCCGAGATGCTGATCACGGCCGACATCAGCGAAGCGATGACGATGAAGACGAGGGTCGGGACGTGGGCGATGTCGGGCATCGGAAATCGAAGGCCGCTTGATGCAACCAAGTTGCGATAAAGCGGCGATCATACCCCAGCCCGCCTGGCCGGCCACCGATTGAAACCCTGGTTCAGACGCCTTGCTCGGCAAACCAGGCCAGCATGCGGCGCCAGGCATCGTGCGCCGCCTCGGGCCGGTAACTGGGCCGGTAATCGGCGTTGAAGGCATGCGGCGCGTCGGGATAGACGATGATCCGGCTCGCGCGCGATGGCCCGCCGCCTTGCGCCAGCGCGGCGCGCATGCGCTCGATGCTGTCTTGCGGAATGCCGTCGTCCTGGCCGCCGTAAAACCCGAGCACCGGCGCCTGCAGGCTGGCCGCGACATCGATCGGATTGGTCGGTTGCAAGGCCGGATTGAAGCCGCTGGTCAGGCGCCCGTACCAGGCCGCGCCGGCCTTGAGCGCCTTGCTGTGCGCCGCGTACATCCAGACGATGCGCCCACCCCAGCAAAAGCCGGTGATCGCAAGACGCCCGGCATCGCCGCCGTCGGCCGCCGCATGCGCGACGCAAGCATCGAGATCGCCGAGCACCTGAGCATCCGATGCCTGCGCCACGACATCGATGACTTCCTTGATGCTGGCCTGATGCGCGACATCGCCTTGGCGCACGAACAATTCGGGCGCGATCGCGTAATAACCGGCCTTGGCCAGCCGCCGGCACAGATCGGCGATGTGCTCATGCACCCCGAAGATTTCGCTGACCACCAGCACCACCGCCGGCTTGTTCACTTGCGCGGGTTTGGCGCGATAGCCGGGAATCGAGTCTTTGCCGGTCGCGATCTGCACCGCCCCCGCGATCAGGCCTTCGGTGTCGGTCTTGATCTGGGTTTGTGCCGCGATCGGCGCGACCGCCGCGGCGAACCCGATCCCGACACTCGCGCGAATGAAATGCCGCCGATCGATCTTCGGGTCGGGCAGCAGGCTTTTCAATTCCTCTTCGATGAATATGGGCATGACGGTCTCCAGGACGAAGTGCGCGACGGCGCACTTCGCCTTCGTCAGCGCCGCCGCGCTTTAGTTTCGCAGCGGTGCCAAAGGCCGTCCATCTTCCCGGCGCAGCAACCCCTGCTTCATCAAGGGGTTTTCGGCAGCTTTTCGAGTTCCTCGTTGCGCAGCGCGCGGCGCAGGATCTTGCCGACATTGGTCTTGGGCAGATCGTCGCGGAACTCGATGTGGCGCGGCTTCTTG
>CAXBRX010000116.1:0-9210 GCA_963977835.1 uncultured Derxia sp. | reverse complement strand
GCCCTCAAAGCACGAGCGTCATGAACACACTGTAAGGATCATCAGGGTTGTAATCGCCGAACGGCCCGCATTCTTCAAAGCCCGCGCTGCGGTAAAGGCGCCGGGCGGGCGCGAATCCCTCTACCGGTCCGGTTTCGAGGCTGAGCCGGCGATAGCCGCGCGAGCGCGCTTCCGCAATGATGTGCAAGAGCAAGGCGCGGCCGGCGCCTTGGCGCCTCATTGATGCCGGCGTGCGCATCGATTTCACTTCGCCATGCTCGGGGCTCAATTCCTTGAGCGCGCCACAGCCCAGCAGCACGTCGCCATCGCGCGCGGTCCAGAACGTGAGGCCAGGTTGTTTGAGTTCGCTCACGTCGAGGGCGTGCACGCTTTCGGGCGGCGAAAGTTCATGCATGTTGCGCAAATGCTCTTCGAGCAAGGCGAAGACGTCGGGGCGGGCGGGATCGTCGAGTTGAATCTGCATGATGCGATGGGTCTCCGGCTTGAACGACCTCCAGGGCTCAATGCGCAGCCCAGAGCAATCGTCCGATGGGTGAGCACAGCACGACGAAAGCGGCGACATTGAGGACGACCGTGCCCCAGAAGGCCGTTCGGAACTCGGCCTTGGTCGACTTGTGGCGCAAGAATTGTTGCGCGATCAAGGCACCCGGCCAACCGCCGGCGACTGCCAGCATGTGCAGTGTGCTTTCCCTTGTGCGCCAGCGGCCGTTCTGCGCGGCGGATTTGTCGATTGCGTAGGTCATGAATGTCAAGAAGCTGGCGATCACGTACAAGGCAGCCACCCAAAGCGGCGGCTTCCACAACACGCCGACCACGACATACAGGACGATAAACGCTGGGATCGCAAACAGTGTTGCCGTACCCCATTGCGCCGATGCGTTGTGCGACGTGGGGATAGGCGCGCGCGACGCGCGTATCGGTTCGACATTCGCTGCCCGCTTCTTGCCTTGCGGGCCGGGCTCCACCTCGAAGGTGACGCGCTGATTCACCTGCGGACGCGCGGTGCGGCTGTTGAACGCCTTGACGTGTACGAAGATTTCTTGGCCGCCCTGTGTCGGCTCGATGAAGCCGAAACCGCGTTCGTCGTTCCAGGATTTGATCGTGCCTTCAAAGCGCATGTTGTTCACAACATCGCCAACTTGCTCTTCGCCAACGGCGGATTCTTCGCGAAATAGCGTTTGATGCCGGCCACGATGGAATCGGCCATGCGCTCTTGAAAGTCGGTGTCGTTGAGCCGGCGTTCTTCGTCGGGGTTCGAGATGAAGGCAGTCTCGATCAGGATGCTCGGAATGTCGGGCGCCTTGAGCACGGCGAAGCCCGCTTGCTCGACGGTGGCTTTGTGCAAGCGGTTGATCTTGCTGATGTGGCCGAGGATGGTGTCGCCGAGCTTGAGGCTGTCGTTGATCTGCGCGGTGGTCGAGAGGTCGAGCAGCACGCGCGCAAGCTGGCGGTCTTTGGTGTCGATGTTGACGCCGCCGATGAGGTCGGCGTCGTTTTCCTTCTTGGCCAGCCATTTCGCCGCGGTCGAGGTCGCGCCGCGTTCGGAAAGCGCGAACACGCTCGATCCGCTCGCCTTCGGGGTGATGAAGGCATCGGCGTGGATGCTGACGAACAAATCGGCCTGCACGCGCCGCGCTTTTTGCACGCGCACCGGCAACGGCACGAAATAATCGGCGTCGCGTGTGAGCATCGAGCGCATGTTGGGCTCGGCGTCGATCTTTTCCTTCACGCGCCGCGCGATCTTGAGCACCACGTTCTTTTCGTACGTGCCGCGGTAGCCGACCGCGCCCGAGTCTTCGCCGCCATGGCCCGGGTCGATGGTGATGGTGACCATGCGTGCGACCACGGCCTTGCTGCCGGCTTTGCCGCTCGCAGTGGTCGTGGTGGGCGCGGGATTGGTGCTGGCGGTGTCGCCAGACGCCGGGCGCGGGTCGGGCTTGGTGTTCGCCGCGTTGGCCGGGGTCGCGCCCACATCGGGCGTGCGCGGCAGCCGTGTCAGATCGTCGATCGGGTCTTTGCCTGCGGTCGGAGCCGAGGGCGCACCGCTGGGGGCGCCACTGTTCGGCGCAGGCACGCCGGACGCCGCGACTTCGGGCTTGTCGACGAGCGCGAGCAACGGGTCGGGCGGCGTGACCGGATACAGATCGAAGATCAGCCGATGGCGGAATTGCGCGACCGGCGGCAATTGAAAGACTTGCGGGTTGACGGATTGTTTGAGGTCCATCACCAGCCGCACCACGCGCGGCTTGTTCTGGCCGACGCGCACCGACTGGATGTACGGATCGTTGGGCGCGATCTGCGAAACCAGATTGCGCAGCGTCGCATTGAGTTCGAGGCCGTCGATGTCGACCACCAGGCGCGGCGGGTTGTCGAGCATGAAATGCGTGAATTGCAGATCGTTGTCGTGCTCGAGCGTGACGCGGGTGTAATCGGGCGCGGGCCAGACGCGCACCGCGGCGATGACGGCCGCCTGGGCTGAGTCGGGCAGCCATTGCAAGGCGAGCATGCTGCCCGCGACCTTGAACAGACGCCGCCGGTTGAACAAGGGCGCGTCGGAAGGGGCGGCGCTCACAGGCCGCTCGATGCTGCCGGCATTTTCAGTTTTGCGAGGCATGCGGCACCTGCGGGTGAGCGGGCAGACAAGGTGACATCACGGCCGGGATCGGCGTACACGAGGCGGATGTCGAGATCGGGCGCGGGCAGCAGATCGCCGGCTTGCTCGGGCCATTCGACCGCACAGATCGATTGCGGGCCGAAATCATCTCGGAAACCCGCTTCGAGCCATTCGGACTCGCGGTTAAACCGATAAAAATCAAAGTGATAGAAGTATATGTTCGAGCTGTTCCCGAATTCAATCGGAATTCGTGTCAAGGGGTAGCGCTCGACCAGCGCGTAAGTGGGACTTTTGATGGGCCCGGTCACGCCGAGTTCGCGCAGCACGGCGCGCACCAGCGTCGTCTTGCCCGCGCCGAGGTTGCCGTGCAATTGCAGATGCAGGCCCGGCGCGAGCGCATGGGCGAGCGCACGGCCCAAGGCCTCGGTCGCGGCATCATCGGCGAGGTGGCAAGTCAGGGTCGAATCGGTTCGGTTCATACAATGAGCACATGGCAAGCAAACAGATGATCCGGCAATGGGCGCGCGAACTCGGCTTCGCGGACTGTCGCATTGCGCCGCTCGACACCGCGCGCGCCGCGCAAGGCCTGCGTGCATGGCTCGATGCCGGCCGCCATGGCGGGATGGATTATATGGAGCGCCATTTTGCGCTGCGTGCCGATGCGCATGCGCTGTTGCCCGAAGCGCGCGCCGCGGTGCTGGTGCGCATGGATTATCTGAGCGCCGCGACCCCGCCCGATTGGCGCGACCGTGCCTGGGAGGCGCTGGCCGACCCTGCGCGCGCGACCATCGCGCGTTACGCCCACGGACGCGATTACCACAAGGTGCTGCGCGCCCGTCTGCAACAACTGGCCGAGCGCATCACCGAGCATCAGCCTGAAGGCGAGACCCATCGTTACCGGGTGTTCACCGATTCGGCGCCGGTCATGGAAGTCGAACTGGCCACGCAAGCGGGCCTCGGCTGGCGAGGCAAACACACCTTGCTGTTGCAGCGCGAAGCCGGCTCGATGTTCTTCCTCGGCGGCCTGTACACCAGCCTCGCGCTCGAACCCGATGCGCCGGCCGAACCGCATTGCGGCACTTGTTCGGCCTGCATCGACATCTGCCCGACCCAGGCGATTACTGCGCCTTACGAACTCGATGCGCGCCGCTGCATTTCGTATCTGACCATCGAGCATGCCGGGCCGATCCCCGTGCAATGGCGGGCCGCGCTCGGCAACCGGATCTATGGTTGCGATGACTGCCAATTGATCTGCCCGTGGAACAAGTTCGCGCAACGCTCGCCCTTGCCCGATTTCGAGGTGCGCCATGGGTTCGATCGCAGCGATCTGTTGCGTTTGTGGGCCTGGGACGAGGCCACTTTTTTGTCCAACACCGAAGGCAGCCCGATCCGCCGCATCGGCTACCAACGCTGGCGGCGCAATCTGGCCGTGGCGCTCGGCAATGCCTTGCATGGGTCCGCGCAGCCCGAGCTTGCAGCACAGGTGCGTACAGCCTTGAGCGCCGCGCGGGAGGGCGCTGACGACCTCGTGCGCGAGCACATCGACTGGGCGCTGGCCCAATGAACGCGCGTCGGGCAAGCGCTCAGGCCGCCACCAGCCGCGCCAACGCGAGCCATAGCGGCACGGTGATTGCCGACACCACCGTGCCGAGCGAGATCAAGACCGCGACCACCGCGCCATTGCCGCCCATGCGCTGAGCGAGGATGTAGGCCGACGAAGCGGTGGGGAGTGCGCCGAACAACACCACGATCTGCAATTGCAGGCCGTTCAGCCCCAGCCACCAGCCGGTGCCCAAGGCGGCCGCCGGCACCGCCACCAGCTTGATGAAGGTGATGTAGCCCGCGAAGACCGGCGCCTCACGCAAGCCTTGCAGCCGCAGGCCGGCGCCGACGGCGATCAACCCCAGTGCGATCGACGCCGAACCCAGGCGCGCGAGCGTCGCGGCGACCGGTTCAGGCAGCACCAGGCCGGCAAAATTGCAGGCCAGGCCCGTGATGGTGGCAATCAACAAAGGGTTGCGCGCCAGTTCGCGCAACAGGCCGTGCGGGCTATGGCGTGAGAGCGCAATGACGGCCAACGCATTGCAGATCGGGACCGCCACACCGATGAGTATGGCCATCAAGGCGGTGCCAGCTTCAGCGCCCAGGCGGTTGGCCAGCGCCAGCGCGATGTAGCTGTTGAAGCGGAACGCGCATTGCACCGCCGAAGCCCAAAGACGGTCGTCGCGCACGAAACGCCGCGCCGCATAGCCGAGCGCCGCACCGATCGCGATGCCAGCCAGTCCCGCCTCGACCAGCGCGCCGGTCTTGGCAAAGTCGAATGGCGTGCGGACGATGGAATGAAACAGCAGCGCCGGGAACAGGATGAAATACACCAGGCGCTCGACGCCGATCCAGAACCCGGTGTCGAACCGGCCATAGCGCATCAGCAAAGCCCCGAGCGCGATCAGCGCGAAATCGGGTGCCAACAACACCAGGCCCGACATGCTGCCCTCAGGCCGTGGTATCGACGCGCGGCGGTCCGCTCTCGCGCAGCCCGAAGGCGTCGAGGTAGGACATATACGCGGCGCAGTAGAACAAGGCGAATTGCGCGGTGGTAAGCGGTAGCAGGACGAAGACCTGCAATTCGATCGGTACACCGATCAAGGTCAGCACGATGGCCACGCTGGCTTGTGTGAGCAAGGTGATGAAGAACATCGCGAGCGCAAACACCAGCAAGGCGCCACGGCAGCGCCAGGCCGCCACCACGCTGAAGAACACCGCTTTCATCGGCGTCACGCCATGCCAGGCCACAAGCACCGGCGCAAACCAGAACGCCGCCACGACCAGCATGGCCACCAGGACCGAGCCCAACATCAGCATCTGCATCGAGGCTGGGATGGCGAGGTCGGGGCTGGCTGCGCCTTGCACTGCATCGGCATTCGCAAGATCGCCGGTGGTCATCATGCGCGAGAACTCGCCGCCGTCGATGATGGCGAAGAACAGCGCGACCGCGCACATTGCAGTCGCATAGGCCAGGCCGAGCAACAACATGCGTTGCGCCACGCCGCCTTCTTTCTGGAAGCCCGACACGAGCCGCGTGGGCATCACAAGGCGCTGTTCTTCGACATCGCGCGAGGCATACATGAAGGCCGCGCTCAGGCCCGGATCGAGCACCAGCGCGATCAACACGCCGACGTAAGGAATGGCGCCCACGAACAGCCAGGCGAAGATGCGCACCAGCACCAGGGTCATCATCGGAAAGAGTTGCTTGCGCAACAGCGCGAAGCCATCGCGAACCCAGTGCAGACCCGCACTGGCGGGCAAAGAAAGCGCTTGCATATCAGGCGGGGAGGGTGGCGTGCCGCAGCCGCCGTAGGCGCAGCACGCGTTCGAAATGCGTCGGGTCGTGCGGCGTGAGCGTTTCGGCCTCGCGCGGCATGTAGTAGTCGTACAGGCGGCTCATCCAGAACCGCAAGGCTGCGGCGCGCAGCATCATGTCCCAGGCTTCTTGTTCTGCCTGGGTGTAGGCGCGTTGTTCGCCGTAGGCTGCGAGCATCGCTTGGGTGCGGGCCGCGTCGAGCGCGCCGGTGGCCAGATCGATGCACCAGTCGTTGACGGTCACGGCGAGGTCGAACAGCCAGGTGTCGACGCCCGCGAAATAGAAATCGATGAAGCCGCCCAGGCGGGGCGCTTCGCGCGTGCCGGCAAACAACACGTTGTTGCGGAACAGATCGGCGTGCACCGGGCCGCGTTTGAGCTTGGCGTAGGCAGGCGTCGCGGCGAATTGCGCCTGCGCGCGGACTTCTTCGCGCAGCAGCAATTGCAAGGCCGGCGGCAGATGCGGTGCGACGATGTCCACGGTTTCGAGCCACCAGGGCAGGCCGCGCGGGTTGTCGTGCATGAGTTCGGGGCGTGCGCGCTGGTAGTCGTCGCCGGCCAGATGCAACTGGGCGAGCGCGGTGCCGACCTGGCGGCAATGCTCGGGCGTCGGATCGAGTTCGAACCCGCCCGGCAAGCGGGTCGCCAAGGCGCAAGGCTTGCCCTTGAGACTGTGCAGGATGGCGCCGTCCGCGTCCGGGATGGGGCGCGGCACCTCGATGGCATGGTCGGCCAGCGCACGCATGAATTCGAGGTAGAACGGCAATTGCTCGTTCGTGAGCTTCTCGAAGATCGTCAGCACGAATTCGCCGCCGTATTCGGCGCTGTCGGTGCTGACGAAATAATTGGTGTTCTCGATGCCCGAGGCGATGCCTTCGAGCTTGCGCAGCTTGCCGATCCGGAAGTTCTGCAGCCAGCCGTCGACTTCCTCGGGCGTGACCGAAGTGAATACCGCCACCTTAGCCCCTCACCACTCGAGGACGAGCCAGGACGGCACAGTCAGGTTGGGCGAAGGACCATCATGGCGCTGCATTTCGCCGTTGCGGTTGATGAGCCAATACGGCTTGCCGACCTGCGGCGTCACCTTCACGGCGATCAACTGGCCGCGCACCCGGTACTCCTTGAGCTCGGAGCCTTCCTGGCGGCGGATGGTGATGACCGGTTCGTCCGCGCTCGAAGGCGCGCCCGGCGAAAGCTCGGGCAGGGCCTGGCTGCCTGCGGGCGCGGCCGGGACCGCCGGGGCAGGATCGGACTGCGCCACGGCGACGCTGCCGGTGCAGCCGAGGACGGCGAAAAGAAGCGCGCGGGACGCAAAGGTGTTCATGGAACGGATTTTAGCAGCCGATGCTGCGAATGCTGCGCTTGCCCTCGGCCATAATGCGGCCACACTTACACAGCGCGTATCCCATGAAAAGACTGCTGCTCGTCGACGGATCGAGTTACCTGTACCGCGCCTTCCACGCGATGCCCGACCTGCGCGACAAGACCGGCGAGCCGACCGGCGCGATCCACGGCATGGTGGCGATGCTGCGCAAGCTCAAGGCCGACTATCCGTCGGACTTCACCGCCTGCGTCTTCGACGCCAAAGGCCGTACCTTCCGCGACGATCTGTACGACCAGTACAAGGCGCAGCGCACGCCCATGCCCGAAGACCTCGTGCGCCAGATCGCGCCCATCCATGAAGCGGTGCGTGCCTTGGGCTGGCCGATCCTCGAAGTCGAGGGGATCGAGGCCGACGATGTGATCGCCACGCTGGCTGTGCAAGCCACCGCGCGCGGCTATGAAACCGTCATTTCCACCGGCGACAAAGACCTCGCTCAACTCGTCGACGAGCATGTGCGGCTGGTCAACACCATGTCGGGCGAGGTGCTCGACCGTGCCGGTGTGGTCAACAAATTCGGCGTGCCGCCCGAGCGCATCGTCGATTACCTCGCGCTGATCGGCGACACCGTCGACAACGTGCCCGGCGTCGACAAGGTCGGCCCCAAGACCGCCGCCAAATGGCTGGGCGAGCATGGCAGTCTCGATACGATCATCGAGAAGGCGGCGCAATTCACCGGCGCCACCGGCGAGAACCTGCGCCGCGCCCTCCCGATGTTTCCGCTCACGCGCGAGTTGCTGACCGTCAAGCGCGATTGCGATCTCGCGGCGCAAGTCGCTTCGATCGAAGAAACTCTGGCCGCGCGTGAGGAGGATGTGCCGGTCTTGCGCGACTTTTTTGCGCGCAAGAATTTCCGGACCTGGCTGACGCAGCTCGACACGGCGGCTGGTCAGTCCGCTGCCAGTGCCGACGCAGGGGCAGCGGCCCCGACTGTGGCCGCACCCGCCGGCCCCGCGCTCGAGCGCCATTACGAATGCGTGCTCACGGCCGAACAACTGGAGGCCTGGATCGCCCGGATTTCCGCGGCGCCGCTGGTCTGCGTCGATACCGAAACCACCTCGCTCGACCCGATGCGCGCGCAGATCGTCGGCATCAGCCTGTCGATCGAGCCCGGGCAGGCGTGCTATGTGCCGCTCGCCCATCGTTATCCTGACGCGCCGGCACAACTCGAACGCGACGCGGTGCTGGCCCGGCTCAAGCCCTGGTTCGAGGACGCCGCGTGCCTGAAGGTCGGGCAGAACCTCAAATACGACCAGCATGTGCTCGAAAACCACGGCATCCGTCTGGCTGGCATCGCCCACGACACCTTGCTGCAAAGCTATGTGCTCGAAGCGCACCGCCCGCACGACATGGATTCGCTGGCGGCACGCCATCTGGGCGAAAAGACCATCACCTTCGAGGAGGTGGCCGGCAAGGGCGTGAATCAGATCGGATTCGACGAGGTGGCGATCGAACGCGCCACCGAATACGCGGCCGAAGACGCCGACATCACGCTACGGCTGCATCAGGCGCTCTGGCCGCAGATCGAGCACAACACCAAGCTGCGCGGCATCTATCAAGACATCGAATTGCCGGTCGCGCGGATCTTGCAGCGCATGGAACGCACCGGCGTGCTGGTCGATGCCGAACTGCTCAATCGGCAAAGCCATGAGCTCGGCTTGCGCATCCACGCCCTGGAGCGCGAGGCGCACGAGGCTGCGGGCCAGCCCTTCAATCTGGGCTCGCCCAAACAGATCGGCGAGTTGTTGTTCGACAAGCTGCAATTGCCGATCGTCAAGAAAACCGCCAGCGGCGCGCCGTCGACCGATGAAGAAGTGCTGCAGAAACTGGCCGAAGACTATCCGCTGCCGCGGCT
>CAXBRX010000115.1:0-9228 GCA_963977835.1 uncultured Derxia sp. | reverse complement strand
AGCAGCAACACCAGGCTGCCTTCATTGACCTTGTCGCCGACCTTGACCTTCAATTCCTTCACCACGCCGGCGGCCGACGACGGAATCTCCATCGACGCCTTGTCCGACTCGACCGTGATGAGGCTTTGCTCGGCCTTGATCACGTCGCCCGCCTTGACCAGCACCTCGATGACTTCCACATCCTTGAAGTCTCCGATGTCCGGCACCTTGATCTCGATGATGCTCATGGGAATCTCGCTCTAGATTTCGTTCGCGTGGCGCGCGCGGCCCTCACCGCGCGCGTTGGGCTTGCCTCGGTCCGTGGCGCCTTATTGCGTGACCGGATTGGGCTTGGACGGATCGAGGCCGTATTTCTTGATCGCCTCGGCCACCTTGGACGCATCGATCGCCTTGTCGTCGGCCAGGGCCTTGAGCGCGGCCACCGCGATGAAATGACGGTCGACCTCGAAGAAATTGCGCAGACGATAACGGAAATCGCTGCGGCCGAAACCGTCGGTGCCGAGCACCTTGTATTGCCGACCCTTGGGCATGAACTGGCGGATCTGGTCGGCGAACAAACGCATGTAGTCGGTGCTGGCGATGATCGGGCCGCTCGACGGCGCGAGTTGTTGCGCGACATACGGCGCGCGTTGCGCTTCGGTCGGATGCAGCAGGTTCCAGCGTTCGGTGTCGTAGCCGTCGCGCGCAAGCTCGGTGAAGCTCGGGCAGCTCCAGACATCGGCAGCGATGCCCCAGTCTTGCTCGAGCAATTCCTTGGCCGCGATCGATTCGCGCAGGATCACGCCGCTGCCCAGCAATTGCACCCGGGTCTTGAGCGACGGATTGCCATCGATGAGCTTGTACATCCCCTTGATGATGCCTTCGGCCTGACCGGGCTTGAGACCCGGGTGCGCGTAGTTCTCGTTCATCACGGTGAGGTAGAAGAAGACATTCTCCTGGTCCTCGACCATGCGCTTGAGACCCTGCTGGATGATGACCGCGACTTCATGGCCGAAGGTCGGGTCGTAGCTCACGCAATTGGGAATCGTCGCGCTCAGGATGTGGCTGTGGCCGTCTTCGTGCTGCAAGCCTTCGCCGTTGAGCGTGGTGCGCCCCGCGGTGCCGCCGAGCAGGAAGCCGCGCGCCTGCATGTCGCCCGCCGCCCAGGCCAGGTCGCCGATGCGCTGGAAGCCGAACATCGAGTAATAGATGTAGAACGGCACCAGGATGCGATCGTTGGTCGAATACGACGTGGCCGCCGCGATCCAGTCGGCCATCGCGCCGGCTTCGTTGATGCCTTCTTCGAGAATCTGGCCGGCCTTGTCTTCGCGGTAATACATGACCTGGTCTTTGTCGACCGGCTCGTACAACTGGCCTTGCTGACTGAAGATGCCCAGTTGCCGGAACATGCCTTCCATGCCGAAGGTGCGCGCTTCGTCGGGCACGATGGGCACGATGCGCGGACCGAGTTCTTTGTCGCGCAGCAGTTGGGTCAGCACGCGCACGAAGGCTTGCGTGGTGCTGATTTCACGGCCTTCGGCGGTCGGCTCGAGCACCGCCTGGAAGGTCGAGAGCGCGGGCACCTTGAAGGTCTCGCTCGATTTGGTACGGCGCGAGGGCAAGAAGCCGCCCATGATGCGGCGCCGTTCATGCAGGTATTGCATTTCGGGCCGGGTTTCGTCGGGGCGGTAGAACGGCAGCTTTTCCAGATGCTCGTCTTCGACCGGAATGCCGAAGCGATCGCGGAACTGGCGGATCGATTCGAGATCGAGCTTCTTTTGCTGGTGGGTGGTGTTCTTGCCTTCGCCGATCTTGCCCATGCCATAGCCCTTGACGGTCTTGGCGAGGATCACGGTCGGACGGCCGCCGTTGTCATGCGTGGCCGCGTGATAGGCCGCGTAGACCTTGTGCGGATCATGGCCGCCGCGGTTCAGGCGCCAGATGTCGTCGTCGGTCATGCGCGAAACCATGTCGAGCAGCTTGGGATGCTTGCCGAAGAAATGCTTGCGCACATAGGCGCCGTCGTTGGCCTTGTAGTTCTGGTATTCGCCGTCGACGGTTTCCATCATCACGCGATGCAGGATGCCTTCGCTGTCCTTGGCGAGCAGCGGGTCCCAATACGAACCCCAGATCACCTTGAGCACATTCCAGCCCGCGCCGCGGAAATCGGCTTCGAGTTCCTGGATGATCTTGCCGTTGCCACGCACCGGCCCATCGAGGCGCTGCAGATTGCAATTGATGACGAAGATCAGGTTGTCGAGCTTTTCGCGCGCGGCCATACCGATCGCGCCCAGCGATTCGGGTTCGTCCATTTCGCCGTCGCCGCAGAACACCCAGACCTTGCGCTTGGACGTGTCGGCAAGGCCGCGCGCATGCAGGTACTTGAGGAAGCGCGCCTGGTAGATCGCCATCAAAGGCCCGAGGCCCATCGACACCGTCGGAAACTGCCAGAACTCCGGCATGATCTTCGGGTGCGGATACGAGGTGATGCCCTTCTTTTCAACGTCTTGGCGGAAGTTGGCGAGTTGGTCTTCCGAGAACCGCCCTTCGAGGAAGGCGCGCGCATACACGCCGGGCGCCGAATGGCCCTGGAAGTAGACGATGTCCTGACCGTCCGGATGATCGGGGCCCTTCCAGAAATGGTTGAAGCCGATGCCGAACATCGTCGCGAGCGACGCGAACGACGCAATGTGGCCACCGAGGCTGCCGCCATCGGGCGTTTCGATCTTGTTGGCGCGCACCACCATCGCCATGGCGTTCCAGCGCATCCACGAGCGCAGACGCTCTTCGTATTCGAGGTTGCCGGGGAACGGGGTTTCGAGCGCGGCCGGAATCGTGTTGACGTAAGCGGTGTTGGCCGAGAACGGGATGTGGGCGCCGCTGCGGCGCGCCTTGTCGACCAATTGTTCAAGCAGGTAATGCGCGCGTTCCGGGCCTTCACGCTCGATCACGGCTTCGAGGGCATCGAGCCACTCCTTGGTTTCGAGGACGTCGGAATCGTTGGCAGCCGCAGACGGGCCTTGCGACTCTGGCAGAGCGGACATGATGCGTCTCCTGATAAGCCGAGGTGAGCCGCCGGATGTGGCGACGTCGGTCGGTCGTTGAACGGGTGTGTCACCCGCGATTGAGATCGATTCTCTGAATGCGCCCGGGTCTAGTCAAGACAAATTTTCATCATGTGCTTTTCTTTCTCATATTGCGGAATTTAGGCAAAACCCTCTGATTCATGCTGCCCGTGGTTTTGCGCTCGTACGCGGCGCAAACGCCACCTCCGCTGCGCAAGTGCGCTCGGTGTAAACCCGAGGCCGCGTTCAGGCGAGACATGCGCTTCGACTGATCTGGCTACACTCGGCGCATGCCCAATTCAACGGCCATTCCGCACACCTCCGCGACCGCAGCCTCCATCGCCACCACACCCCCGCCACGCAAACGCGCGGATGTCGTGGCGAAGTGGTATTGGCTCACTCCTTTGATTTCCATCGTCGTCTTCATGGCGATGATGGGCGGCATTCTTTGGTGGCTCAACGATCAGGAAAAGACCCTGAGGCGCGAGACCTTGCTGCGCGATGTCGAAACCGCCCAGCAGACCTTGCGCATCCGGTTGTTGTCGAACCAGGACGCGCTCAACGCGCTCGCGCGCGCGGTCGCGACGCATGAAGTCGATCAGGTGCTGTTCTCGGCCCAGACGCGCGAATTGTTGTCGGTCCATCATGAATACGCCGCGATCGCCTACGTGGACGAAAACCGCGTCACGCGCTGGGTCTCGGCCTCGCCGCAGGTCGAAGGCACCGGCTTTCGCATGCCGACCGAAGTCGTGCAGGAACCCGAATCGTTCTGGGCCTTCGACCTCGCGCGCGACGATCGCCGCACGGCCTACACCCGGCCTTTTCTCGCGCCCAACAGCGATGTCTATTGGGAAGTGCTGGTGCCGGTCTACCGCGGGCAGCGGTTTGCCGGCGTGGTGGTCGGCACGTATTCGGTCACCCAGATGCTGCGCGAGCTGGTGCCGCCCGAGATCCGCAGCAAATACCTGCTGACCATCGTCGATGAAGGCGGCAACCAGCTCACCTCGACCCTGACCCAGCCGATCGACGATTCGATGCTCGCGCACGAAATCGTCGTCGACCCGCCCGGCTACGGCATGTATTTGCGTGCCTACGCCTATGCGGTGCGTCCGCAATTCGCCGAGAACCTTCTGTTCTGGCTGGTGTTCGGGCTGTCGGCTTTCATCGTCTGGTCGCTCGCGGTGGTCTGGCGCCATATGCAAAGGCGCGCGATCGCCGAACAAGCCTTGTCGCAGGAAACGAACTTCCGCCGCGCGATGGAAAACTCCATCCTGACCGGGATGCGCGCGATCGACATGCAAGGCCGCATCACCTATGTGAATGCCGCGTTCTGCCACATGACGGGCTATGAAGAAGCGGATTACCTCGGCCGCAGCGCGCCCTACCCCTACTGGCCGAGCGACCGGGTGCGCGAAAGCACGCGCAACCTCGAATTGATCCTGACCGGCCGCGCGCCCCCGGAAGGTCTCGAAGTCCAGGTCCAGCGCAAGGACGGCAGTCGTTTCGAGGCGCGCATGTATGTCTCGCCGCTCATCGACGAGCATGGCACCCAGACCGGCTGGATGACTTCGATGACCGACATCACCGAGCCCAAGCGCGTGCGCGAAAACCTCGCCGCCGCGCATCGCCGGTTCACCGCGGTGCTCGAAGGCCTCGACGCGGCGGTGTCGGTGTTCGCGCCTTCGCCGGCCCATCCGCAAGGCGAGTTGTTGTTCGCCAACCGCTATTACCGGCAATTGTTCGGGCATCAGGCTTCAGGCCATCTGGCCTTGGGCGGCGTGATCGAAGACCAGCGCGGCGACACCCCGGCGCGCGAGGTCTACCTCAACGCAGTGCAAAAATGGTTCGAAGTGCGCAGCCGCCGCATCGAATGGGTCGACGGCCGCCGTGTGCACATGCTGATCGCCACCGACATCACCCAGCGCCATGAAGCCGAGGAAATGGCGCACCAACAACAAGAGAAGGTCGCGCTGACTTCGCGCTTGATCACCATGGGCGAAATGGCGTCGAGCATCGCCCATGAGCTCAACCAGCCGCTGACCGCCATCACGAATTATTCGATGGGCACGCTGGCCCGGCTGCGCGCTCAAAGCAACGGCGGCACCGGCGCCGTGGTGCCCGACGAATTGCTGCCCGCACTCGAAAAGACCAGCCAGCAGGCCCAGCGCGCGGGCGCGATCATTCGGCGCATCCGCGAATTCGTGAAACGCAGCGAGCCGCGTCGGCGCGATACCGATCTGCGCGCCGTCATCGACGACGCGCGCGGTCTGGTCGACATCGACGCGACCCGGCGCGGCGCACGCGTGGCGCTCGACATCCCCGACGATCTGCCGCTCATCTCGATCGATCCGATCCTGATCGAACAAGTCTTGATCAACCTCATGAAGAACGGCATCGAGGCGATGGCACAGTCGCCCGAGCGGGTGCTGACCTTGCGCGTGCGGGTCGGCGCCGGCCATGTGGTGATCGACGTCATCGACCGCGGCACCGGCATCGACGAATCGGCCCAGGCCAAGCTGTTCGAACCCTTCTATTCGACCAAGGCGGAAGGCATGGGCATGGGCCTGAACATCTGTCGCTCGATCGTCGAATTTCACCAAGGACGACTTTGGGTCGACAATAACGCCGACGGCCGCGGCTGCACCTTCCATATGCTGCTGCCGCTGACGCGCGGCGCCAACCCCGAAACGCCCGCACCGGCCACCGCACAGACCGACAACGACAAGAGGAACTGATGCACATGCGTCCCAATACGCCAGCGCCACAGACCATCACCCTGCCCCCCGCCAGCGTGTTCATCGTCGACGACGACGAAGCGGTCCGCGATTCGCTCAAATGGCTGCTCGAAGCCAATGCCTACCGGGTCCAGTGCTTCGACTCGGCCGAACGTTTTCTCGACGCCTTCGATGCTTCGCGCGTCGGCGTGCTGATCCTCGACGTGCGCATGCCCGGCATGAGCGGCCTCGAATTGCAGGAGCGCCTGAACGAACTCGGCAACGGCAAGCGCTTTCATCTGCCCATCGTCTTCATCACCGGCCACGGCGATGTGCCGATGGCCGTCTCGACCATGAAGAAGGGTGCGGTCGATTTCATCGAGAAGCCGTTCAACGAAGCCGAATTGCGCAGCATCGTCGAACGCATGCTGCGCTCGGCGCAGGAAGCCGCGCTCGAAGGCGCGCGGCGCCGGGTGTCGGAAGAAAAACTCGCGCGCCTCACGCAACGCGAGCGTCAGGTGCTCGATTGCATCGTGGCCGGGCGGCTGAACAAACAGATCGCCGACGACCTCAGCATCAGCATCAAGACCGTCGAGGCGCACCGCGCCAATGTGATGGAAAAGCTCGGCGTCGCGAACGTGGCCGACCTGCTCAAGCTCGCGCTCGGCAAGAACTGACCCGGGCACGCGCCCGCGCGGCGTGCGAAAATCTCGGACTTGCGGCCGCAACCGGCCGGCTGCTCGTCCCGAGGAATCCATCATGACCGCCCAACTCATCGACGGCAACGCGCTCAGCGCGCGCTTGCGGGGTGAAATCGCTGCGCGTGCAGCCCATCTGACCGCCCACGGCATCACGCCGGGCCTGGCCGTCATTCTGGTCGGCGACAACCCGGCCAGCCAGGTCTATGTGCGCAACAAGGTCAAGGCCTGCGAACAGGCCGGGTTGCACTCCCTGCTGTTCCATTACGAAGCGAGCCTGTCCGAGGCCGCGCTGCTCGATCGCATCGCTGAACTCAACCGCGATCCGGCCGTGCACGGCATCCTGGTGCAATTGCCGCTGCCCGCACACATCGACGCGCACAAGGTCATCGAGGCGATCTCGCCGGCCAAGGATGTCGATGGTTTCCATGTGGCCAGCGCCGGCGCGCTCATGGTCGGCCAGCCCGGCTTCAAACCGTGCACGCCCTATGGTTGCATGAAGATGCTCGAAAGCATCGGCTACGACCTCAAAGGCAAGCATGCGGTCGTCATCGGCCGCAGCAACATCGTCGGCAAACCCATGGCCATGCTGCTGCTTGCGGCCAATGCGACCGTCACCATCTGCCATAGCGGCACCCGCGACCTCGGTGCGATCACGCGCCAGGCCGATGTGATCGTCGCCGCGGTCGGCAAGCGCAATGTGCTGACGGCCGACATGGTCAAGCCGGGTGCGGTCGTGATCGACGTCGGCATGAACCGCAACGACGAAGGCAAGTTGTGCGGCGATGTCGATTTCGCCGGGGTACGCGAAGTGGCCGGCTGGATTACGCCGGTGCCGGGCGGCGTCGGGCCGATGACCATCACGATGCTGTTGCAAAACACGCTCGAAGCCGGCGAACTCGTCTTGAAGCAACACGCGCCGCACGCCTGAGCCGTGCGCACAGCGCGCGCGTGCGCGTTCGTGAAAACCCTGCGCTCCATGTGGCGTGGCCCGATCCGGGCCCGCCTATACTTGCGCGCATCCCTTTTTCGACTCTCTGCGTACAGCCGACCATGAATCCGCTGCTCGACTTTTCTTCGCTCCCACGCTTTGGCGAGATCCGCCCGGAGCATGTCACGCCCGCGATCGAACAATTGATCGCCCAATGCAAGACCACGATCACTGAACTCGAGGCCGCGACCGCGCCGGCCACCTGGGACGGTTTCGTCGCGCCGCTCGAAGACGCCACTGAACGGCTCGGACGCGCCTGGGGCATCGTCGGGCATCTGAATGCCGTGGCCGACACGCCCGAACTGCGCGCCGCCTACAACGCGAACCTGCCGCAAGTCACCGAGTTCTGGACCGCCCTCGCGCAAAACCTCGCGCTGTATTCGAAGTACAAGGCGGTGCAGGCTTCGCCCGAATTCACGGGCCTGTCCAGCGCGCGCCGCAAGACCATCGAGAACGCGCTGCGCGATTTCCGCCTGGGCGGCGCCGAGCTTCCCGAAGACAAGAAGGCGCGCTTCGCGCAGATCCAGGAAGAACAGGCCGCGGCCTCGCAACGCTTTTCCGAGAATGTGCTCGACGCCACCAACGACTGGAGCCTGCACCTCGACGATGACACGCGCTTGGCCGGCGTGCCCGACGATGTGAAACAAGCCGCGGCCGACAAAGCCGCCAAGGATGGCCGACAAGGCTATACCTTCACCCTGCACTTTCCGTCGTACTTTCCGTTGCTGCAATACGCCGACGACCGCGCCTTGCGCGAAACCGTCTACCACGCCAATGCGACCAAGGCCGCCGAGTTCGGCAAGCCGCAATGGGACAACACGGGTTTGATCACCCAGTTGCTGCGCTTGCGCGCCGAAGAAGCCGCCTTGCTCGGCTATCGCAATTTCGCCGAAGTGTCGCTGGTGCCCAAGATGGCGCAGACGCCCGCGGAAGTGATCGCCTTCCTCGACGACGTGGCCGCGCGCGCCAAGCCTTATGCCGAGCGCGACATGGCCGAGTTGCGCGCGTTTGCGCGCGAGCATCTGGGCATCGCAAAGCTCGAACCCTGGGACGTCGCCTACGCATCGGAAAAGCTGCGCGAACAACGCTATGCGTTCTCCGACCAGGAGGTCAAACAATACTTCCCCGAGCCCAAGGCGCTCGAAGGATTGTTCCGCGTGATCCAGACCTTGTTCGGCGTGCGCGTGCGTCCCGACACCGCGCCGGTCTGGCATCCCGATGTGCGCTTCTTCCGCATCGAGAATCCGCAAGGCGAGCTGGTCGCGCAGTTTTACGTCGACCTGTATGCGCGCCCCGGCAAGCGCTCGGGCGCCTGGATGGACGATGCCCGCGCGCGCCGCCGCCGTGCCGACGGCAGCACCCAGACGCCTGCCGCCTACCTGACCTGCAATTTCTCGGCCCCGGTGGGCGACAAGCCGGCCTTGTTCACGCATGACGAAGTGCTGACCTTGTTCCATGAATTCGGCCATGGCTTGCATCACATGCTGACTCGCATCGACGACCTCGCGGTTTCGGGCATCAGCGGCGTCGAATGGGATGCGGTCGAACTGCCGAGCCAGTTCATGGAGAATTTCTGCTGGGAATGGGAAGTGCTCGAACACATGACCGCGCATGTCGAAACCGGTGCGCCGCTGCCGCGCGTGCTGTTCGACCGCATGCTCGCCGCCAAGAACTTCCAGGCCGGCATGCAGACCGTGCGCCAGATCGAATTCGCCTTGTTCGACATGCGCCTGCACAGCGATTTCGACGCCGATGGCAAACAGTCGGTGCAGCAATTGCTC